>JAHHSD010000019.1 GCA_020025425.1 Oscillospiraceae bacterium | reverse complement strand
CGACAAGAAGGACGACAAGAAGGACGACAAGAAGGACGACAAGAAGGACGACAAGGACGTCTGCATCCCCCTGGCCTACCACTATCTGGAGATGACCGAGACCCCCAGCGTGATGGAGGCCTATGTGACTCTGATGACGGATGAGAAGTATGGGTTCCAGCCGGTGGATGATTCCCTGCACAAGGCCAAGGCCCCCAGCAGATATCCGGCGGAGGGCCAGGTCTATCTGGCCAAGGAGCTCCAGTCGGCTCCGTCCGGGGCAAAAACTGAGCAGCCGGACCAGTCCGAGCAGCCGGATCAGTCCGGCGAGGCTGAGAACCAGGTGCAGAACTCCGGAAAGGTGCTGCTGATCCACCTGTGGTGGAAGGAGGAGGAGTGCGCCGTAGTCCTCTCCATCGAGGATGGCGAGATCATGGAAGCGCCCCGCCCCATGAGCAGCATGGAGGCAGTGGACTATATCCGCAGCCTGCCGCCCTCCAAGCTGGGACTGGACGGCGACTCCATGAGGAATTACCACATCTACGCCCTGGATGGCGGTGTTCTGGTCAATGGTGAGCCCTGCATCCGCATGAATATATACAGCCGCGGAGAGACCGGCGGCACCAGCGAGGTCGCCGGGTGCTTCTACCTGTCCACCACCGGAAAAACCATCTATCATCAGGACATTGACACCGGTGAGGTGGTAGAGGTGAAGCCCAAAACGGCGGTCCACAGCGCCGATTGAGACGGGGGCTGACCCGGACCTGATCCTGCGTTATAAGTTTTTTTCTTAAATATCAAGATATGAGCGGTTTACTACTTATATTTTACGCAGAAAGGCCGATATAGATATTACAAAGAGAAAACTCCGAGTGCTGGATTATGGAAAGGACGTGAGGTATCGTGATGGCTTACGATGGTGTTGGAAGTGTACACGGAATGACTCCCTCTACTCTTTATACTGGATCGGTAAGACGCGATATTGCGCCTTCTGAGAATAATGTCAATCAATTCGATTCCGTTTTTATCTCCGTAAAAAGAGATGGGCAGGAGCTGCTCCGCAAGGAGTGGGTGGGCCGGATTTCTCAGGAAGTGCGGACATCTACCTCGGCGGATGAGCTGCGCAGCCTGAAAAAGGCGGTTGCCGACGGCACCTATACCCCCGACCCCGCAGCCATTGCGGGCCGGATGCTTCTGCTTGGGGAGGTCTGACGGATGGGTGCAGATTATCACGAGCTGTTTTCTGTGCTGGATGACATTGGAGCGCGGCTGGACCACTTGACGAGACTGACCAAAGAAAAACATGACGCCGTGGTTGCGGATGATGTGACCAAGGTCAATGAGATCATGAACGAAGAGCAGGCTGAAGCGCTGGCTTTTCGGAATCTGGAGCGCCGGAGAGAGACCGCGCTCCAGGCCCTGGGGCTGAGCGGGACCTCCCTGTCCGCCCTGCCCACGCACTGCCCCCCGGAGCTCCGGACCGAGGCAGAGCAGCGGGTTGCGGTCCTTCAGGAGAAGTTCCGGACCTACCGCACCAGCAGCACCCAGGTGATGGAGCTGATGCAGCACAGCATCCGCGAAATCGATGCAGTGGTATCCTCTGCGGGCGGAGAGCCGGTCACCGGCCCCGGATACGCAGGCGAGACAGCTGCGCCGCCCCCCAACATGAAAACAGATTTTCGCGCGTGAATCCCGCCGTTGATTACCGCGTACGCGTAAAAGAGGAGCGATAATATGTCTTCAATCGGTACATTTGGATCCTTCACACAGGCCCGTCTGGGCATCTATGCCGCTCAGAAGGGCATCAGTGTGACAGGCCAGAATATTACAAATATCAACACCCCCGGCTATACCCGCCAGCGGCTGGATCAGAGCAGCTTTTATGCCAGCGGTGCAGACCGGTACTACTCCAACAACGATGCTAAGGTCGGCTACGGCGTTATGGTCAACGGAGTGTCGCAGCTGCGTGACCCCTACCTGGATATCCGGTTCCGGGGCAAGACGGCGGATGTGGGCTTCATGGGCCAGAAGCTGGACAAGCTGAGCGGTATCGAGAGCATCCTGGATGAGGTCGGCAAGGGCGAGGACGGCTTTGGCGTGCTGGGCGCTCAGTTCAGCGACATCTACCATCAGCTGCAGCAGATGGTGGATCAGACAGGCGACGCCAACAGCGACGTGCAGGTGCGCGTTTCCTGCGAGGCCCTGGCCAAGATGTTCCGCTCCTATGCCGCCCAGCTGGCGGAGCTGAAGGAGAACTCCCTGAAGGAATTTGACAAGGATGTCAATGATGTCAATGTCATCCTGACCCAGATCCGCGACCTGAACGAGACCATCCGGAAGAGCGAGATCCACGGCGACAAGGCCCTGGAGCTGCGCGATGAGCGCAACATGCTCATTGACCGCCTGTCCGAGTATGTGAAGATCGACGTCCAGTACACCACCGAGGACCTGGGCGGCGGTCAGAGTGTGGAGAAGCTGGTCATCAAGCTGGGTGACGCCAATCCGGACACCGGCGTAAGCAGCGATTCCACCGTGCTGATCGACGGCATTTATGGCGCTCAGCTCAGCCAGGAGTATCCGGAGTTGAATCCGGACTATGACCCCAAGCAGGACATGGGAGCCACTCTCCCCAACGGTAAGCTGAATTTCCCCTACCTGAAGGAGAACGGCGACCCCACCAATAAGTTCGAAGAGGCCAAGAAGAACAAGGACCCCAACCTGCGCCTGACCGTCACCGATCTGCGCACCAAAGAGGGCGCCCTGCTCTATAACACCGTGAAGCAGACCCAAACCCTGGACCGGAACATGTACACCGGCCAGAGCTTCACCAAGACGGACCCCATCACCGGTGTCATTACCATTGTGACCCAGACCAGGGAGCCTGGCCTGGGCCTGATGAGAAACCCCGGCGGCAATCCCCCCTATCTGAAGGCGAAGGAGAATAACGGTCCGGATAAGGCTACCAAGCCTTACCTTATGGCCAAGCGCAACCCCAACTTTGATCCCTCCATGCCGGTGGGACCGGGAAATGAGCCCTATGCAAAGGCTGACGGCACCCCCACAGCGGATATCACACAGGCCGGAGAAGAGGCAACTGCCAACCAGGATCTGGCCCTCACTGAGCCCACCGATGACCGGAACAAGGCTCTGCGGGAAACGATCTATCAGCAGCAGGTGTACACCAAGACCCCGTCCACCCATGTGGCCCTGGATGACAATGACCTCCATGGTTCCCTCCAGGCTCTGCGGGAGTTCATTACCGAGGAGGGCGAGTTCACCGACCGCAACATTGTTGCCGGCGTGGACGAGAACGCCGCCGTCAAGCACGGCATCGGATACTACCAGAAGGCCCTGGACCTGCTGGCCAACCAGTTTGCCACCCAGATGAACAAGGCCAACCACGGCTGGATGCACAACGAAAAGGGTGAGTATCTGGGGTATGACGGCAAGGTGGTGGATACCACCGACTACAAGCCGCCGGTGCGCTGCGATGTGGATGGCACACCCAACCCCAAGGGTATCTACTACCAGCAGACGGGCGGCAAGGACCCCATCTCCATTGCCGACTACGACAAGATCATGAACTCCGTCCCCCAGCTGAAGGTGGACGATACCGGCAAGCCTGTTGGCTGTGATAAGGACGGCAATCCTATGGCAGCCGGCCAGGAGACCCACTACAAAAAGACTGATGGCACCCTGATCACCAAGGCCGACTACGAGGCCCTGGCCCAGGCCAAGAAGGACGCCTATGACGGCCTGGAGCGCAGCACCACCGCGGAGCCCGTCAAGGGTGAAAATTATCCCACCGCAGACCAGGAGGCCTATCTGAAGGAAAAGGGCGTCGAGCACGCGGGCGTCAACCTGTTCAGCACCCGCGGCGATATCGATTCTGCGGACGGAATCACCGCCGCCAATATCTCCATTTCCCGCAGCTGGGCCACCGGCAGCTCTATTGTCAGCAGCTTTGTGAAGCCCAGCCAGCTGGATCAGGTGGCCAGCACCGACAGCAGCAACCTGCTGCACATGGTCGGCCTGTTCACCACCAAAATGGATTATTACCCCACCGTGATGTCCCCCAATGCGGATACGGTGCCCATGTTCAACGGCACCTTCCAGGAGATGTGGGACAGCATGGGATCCGTCCTCAGCGACGATATCAGAATTACCAATACCCTGCTGAAAACCCACGAAAATGTCGCACTGGACCTGGATATGCAGCGCATGTCCGTCTCCAGCGTGGACTTCAATGATGAGGCCATGAACCTCATGCAGTATTCCAAATCTTACAACGCCGCCTGCCGCCTGATGACTACTCTGGACAGTATGCTGGATAAGCTGATCAACGGCACGGGCATGACAACCTGATAGGGAGGAAATTGTATGCTTCGACCTACAACCAATGGAGTTTTGAAAGGCTACCGCTACCACCTGCGCTGGTCGGGCAACACGATGAACAAAGCTCGTGAAACCGTTTTGACCCAGCGCAACTTCAACAGCTTTGCCGAGGATCCCGCGGCGGCGGCCAGATGCTTCCAGCTGCGCCGCTCCTACCTGCGTACTGCCAGCCAGTACAGCGTGGGCGATTCTGTGAGCAAGAAGTTTGATGTGGCCTGGCACACCATGAAGAGTGTCATTGACGATGTCAATAACCGCCCCAACGACTCCGCCTGGGCGGAGGTGATTCACGCTCAGAACGGCCCCACGGCCGCCGGACGCAACGCGCTGGGCGATTCACTGGATGAGCTGGCAGAAGGCATCATCCAGACTATGAACGCCAAGTACGGCGACAAGTTTGTGTTTGCGGGTGCGGATGGCATGAACCTGCCCTTCGTCTGGGACGATGCCAAGGGTCTGCTCTACCGCGGCATCCCGGTGGACTCCTCTGTGCCTGAGGTGGAGATGAACGGTGCCACCCCTCCTGCTCCCGTAGAATATGGGCCGGACGGTCAGGCCGGTGCCGGTTTCTATAAGAAACCGGACGGCACCATGATTGCTAAGGGTGACTACGAGACTGAGAAAAAGAATGTGGACGCCCTGAAGTACATGGCCGAGGACGAGAAAAAGTTTGCCGACCTGGGCCTGGGCCTCAAGGAGGATGAGAATGGAAATCTGATCCAGGACAGTGCCTTTAATACGGCCCTCCAGGGGATCGACTTCCTGGGCTATGGCAAGGATGCCGATGGCGATCCTAAGAATATCGTTTCTCTGCTGCGCAAGGCCAGCAAGATCCTGAAAAACTGCGATGAAAACAGTGGTGCATTTGCTCCGGGAGAGCAGGCGACCTTGGACCGTCTGGCCCAGAAAATCAGCAAGGCCGGCGCGGAATTGACCAGAAAGCACACCGAGCTGGATACCCGCAAGCATTTTCTGGACAGCAACCAGGGCCAGCTCGAGGGGAACGGTTATACCCTTCAGGAGCAATTTTTAGGGCTGGAGGATGTAGATATGGCAGACGCCATCTCTTCTTTCGTCTGGGCAAAGTACTGCTATGACAGCTCCCTAAAGGTGGGCAACAGCATCCTCTCCCATAGTTTGATGGACTATCTGAACAATTAAGCGGGGAGCAAGGAAAGGCGGTTGAGTATGAAACCATTGATAGAAATTGAGAGTGTCCCCATTGAAATGAAAATCAAGGTGACCCATTCCAGACTGGAGGCTGTACGCGGTACGGCCGATCTGGAGATTCACCGGGACAACGGGGGACTGCAGATCAAGAGCAAGCCCATTCAGCTGCGGCTGGATACCTTTGAGGCCAGAAACTCCATTCGTCCGGCCTCTACCGGCAATGCGATCAAGAATTATTCCCAGCATGGAAAGAATGGGGCCTATGAGGCCACTGCTGCCTATGCACAGCAGGGCGAGCTGATGCTCAAGGCCAAGATCGGCGAGGACGTTATGGCTCAGGTTGCGGCTGAGGCCCTGCGCAAGGACTATAAGCCCAACATCGGGATCGATTTCCTGCCCAAGGTCGGTCCTGAGATCAGCTGGGATCCGGGCCAGCTGGAAATCTCCTATGAGATGGATAAGCTGAGCTTTGACTGGCGGATCAACAAGAACCAGTTCGAGTTTATCCCCGGCGACATCGAGATCTCTGTGACTCAGCAGCCTGAGGTCATCATCAAGTACATTGGCGGGCCTCTCTATGTGCCCCCTTCGTCTGACCCCAACTACGAGCCCATCGATGTTCAGATCTGATCCGGTGGGATGAGTGAGCCCTGCGGCTCCGGCAACCTTGAATGATTGAAAGGGTGTTGTTTTGAAACTTCAGACCAAATATTTTGGACTCATAGACTGTGAGGAGGAGGAAGCCATCCAGTTTCCGGATGGGATTCCGGGCTTTCAGGAGGAAAAACGGTTTATGCTGCTGCCCTTTGCCGACAGCAACAACACCATGCTGTGCCTCCAGAGTGTGGACACCCCCATGCTGGCCTTTGTGGTCCTGGACCCCTTTGCGCTGCTTCCAACGTATCGGCCGGACCTGCAGCCTGATGAGTTGAAGCGGTTCGATGTGCAGTCTGAGGAACAACTCTACTTTTATGTGCTGTGTACTACCCGTACACCAATTTCCTCCAGTACTGTGAATCTGCGCTGTCCCATCGTTATCAATCCCAATACACTGATTGCGCGCCAGGTGTTTCTGGATACGGATGAGTATGAAATGCGCCATCTGCTGTCATCCTTTGACAATGATGGGGGTAAGCCATGCTGATCTTACAACGCAGACCTGGTGAACAGGTTATGATCGGGGAGGATGTTACCATCTCCGTAGTCTCGGTGGAGGGAAACCGTGTGCGTCTGGCCATTTCTGCGCCGCGGGAAATTTCCATTCTCCGGGGAGAACTGATCGAAGCAGAGGCTGCCAACCGGGAGTCTGCCGCTGAAATGGCGGCACCGGCTGAGCTGCTGACCCTGCTGGGCAATCAGGGAATCATTACAGCGCAGGAAGAGTAAGCATGGATTCAGCAGTAAGCTGAACGACGAGTGTGGATAAGCCATTGAAACGTTTTATAAAGAAAGAACCCCCTGATGCAGAGCCGTAAAAGGACTGCACCAGGGGGTTTTCTCATGCCTGAAAATGTGCGTGTTATTTGCCAAGGTGGGCCGGGATGGCGGCCACATAGACTTCCGCAGACGCCGTTCCGTGGAGAGCCCTGGCAGCTGTCTGCCCTCGGTGAGCACCGTATCCACCGCATTTCTGATGCGGGCTGCGCACTCAAATTCACCCAGGTACGCCAGCATCATGCAGGCCAATCGGATGAAAGAAAATCAATCTGTTTACCCCGGATTTTTCATCCAAAACAGAACAGCTCTCTGGGGTAGTGGTGGAGAATTTCCACGCCGTCCTCGCCCATCAGGGCCAGGTCCTCAATACGAACCCCAAAGCGGCCAGGCAGATAAATTCCGGGCTCAATGGAGAAGGCCATGCCGGGCTTTAGTACTGAAGTCTCGCCTTCCACAGCATTTGGGCTCTCGTGGACGTCAATTCCGACACCGTGACCGGTGCGGTGGATAAAATATTCTCCGTAGCCAGCCTGGGTGATGACCCGACGTGCTGCACGGTCCACCTCCTGAAGGGAATTGCCCAGACAGGCGGCATCTCTGGCGGCAGCATTGGCCTCCCTTACAATCTCATGGATCTTTACAAATTCCGGATCTGGAGTGGAGCCAAACCAAAAGGTTCTGGTCATATCCGTGTAATAATTTTGGAAGGTCCCACCAAAATCCACCAACAGACAACTGCCTGCGGTAATGGGAGAATTTCCGCCGGTATAGTGCGGATCCGCCGCATGGGCGCCAGCGCATACGCATGCACCAGGCTCCGACAGCCCAAGAGCAGTCATTTCATAGGAGAGCTGCGCAAAAAATTCAGCTTCTGTATGACCAATCCAAGCATCCCCGCGCTCCATGGTGCGTGTCAGGGCCTCATCCCCTAAAAGACAGGCCTGCCGCAGCCGTTTCTGCTCCTCTGAGTCCTTATAGACCCGCATGGCGTCCAGGACGGAAGAGGCAGTGTCAAAGAGGCTTTCCTGCATTGTCTCCATTAGAGGAAGAAGAAAACAGGCTTGGGTAGACCGATCTACTGCCACCCGGGCAAGAGGATAGTGCCGTGACAGAAGCTCGCGATACAGCATTGGGTAAGGATTTTCTCCGTCCTGCCAGAAGATTGCGTCACCGGGGAACATCTCTCCCGCCTCCTGGGCATAGAGCGCGTTGCAAAGCAGGAAGGGGTCCCGTCCAGGCGACAGTGCCAGGACGAACAGCCGCTCATCCACCACAGGCCCCCGGCCTAAAACGTATTTCATGGCTGAGGAAGGTGTCAGCAGCAATGTCTCTGGTGGGCGGACAGCCATCGTTTCCAATACCCGATCGATCCGGGTTCCCTCATATTTTGCGCTCATCTCAGAATGCCCTCCGCATGCTCCAGGGGGAAGTGACAGGCAATAAAGTGTCCTCCGCCCAAATCCCGAAGCTCCGGCTGTTCACAGCGGCAGCGCTCCTGACAATACTTGCATCTGGGGTGGAAGGGACAGCCCGAGGGCAAATTGGTGGGGCTTGGCATATCTCCCTCCAGAAGGGGACGATCGTCTGTACGGAAGGAGGGGTCTGGAATGGGGACAGCCGCCATCAGTCCCTCCGTATAGGGGTGCATTGGGTGGCTGAAGAGCGTTACCTTATCGGCCAGCTCTACAATCCGGCCCAAATACATCACTGCCACCTGACTGCTGATATGCTGTACTGTGGGCAAGCCATGAGCAATGAAAATATAGGTCAGATCAAACTCCTTTTGAAGATCGGACAGCAGATTGAGGATCTGGGCCTGGATGGAGACGTCCAGAGCGGAAACCGGCTCGTCGCAGATAATCAGCTTGGGGTGGAGGGCCAGAGCACGGGCAATGCCGATACGCTGGCGCTGTCCGCCGGAGAACTCGTGGGGATAGCGGTCCGCATACTCCTGTGGAAGGCCAACTGCGTCCATAAGACGGAAGATCTCCTGGTCCAGTTCCTCACCCGAACAGACTTTGTGGGTGATCAGAGGTTCTGCGATAATGTCGCGTACCCGCATTCTGGGATTCAGAGAGGAGAAGGGATCCTGAAAAATCATCTGAATATCCCGGCGCAGTCCTCTCAGTTCCTTCTGACTCATTTTAGCCAGATCCTGTCCCTCAAACAGGATCTCTCCGGAGGTCGGCTGGAGCAGCCGAATGATGCTGTTTCCACAGGTGGACTTTCCACAGCCGGATTCTCCGACAATGCCCAGCGTCTCTCCGGCTTTCAGCCGAAAGCTCACGCCATCTACTGCCTTCAAAATCTTCTTGTGCTTTTTCAGACCGCGGCCTACATGAAAGTGAACCTTTAGGTCCTTGACCTCCAACAGATATTCTTCACGCTCGCTCACCGGTTTTCACCTCCAGACAGGATACAGCGCACCATATGTCCCGACGCATCTCCAACAGACGTCAACTCAGGGCAGGCGCCCCGGCAGGCGTCGGTGGCATGGGGGCAGCGGGGGGCGAAACGGCAGCCCGCTGGCATTTTGCTCAAGGTGGGGACGACACCGCTGATGGTCTCCAGACGGTCGGACAGCTTATGCACCCGGATGGTGCTGTTTAAAAGCCCCTGGGTGTAGGGGTGTGTGGGGTTCCGAAACAGGGTTGTTACATCGGCTTCCTCCACCACCTGTCCCGCGTACATGACCATGACCCGGTCCGCTGTTTCAGCAATAACGCCCAGGTCGTGGGTGATGAACATAATGGAAGTGTTGTACTCCTTTTGCAAATTCTTCATCAAGCTGAGGATCTGTGCCTGAATGGTGACGTCCAAAGCGGTGGTCGGCTCATCCGCAATAAGCAGGGCGGGATTGCATACCAGTGCAATGGCAATCATCACCCGCTGCCGCATACCGCCGGAAAGAAATGCGGGGTAGTTTTTATAGACGCCCTCAGCGTCCGGGATGCCGGTCTTTTTCAGCATCTCGATGCCTTTCGCCCGGCACTCAGCTCGGGAGAGCTGGGGGCAGTGAGTCTTGATCTGCTCATAGATCTGACTGCCTACGGTAAGCAAGGGGTTCAGAGAAGTCAGGGGCTCCTGAAAAATCATTGCCATGCCGCTGCCGCGAAGTTTTCTCCGCTCGTTTTTTGTAATTTTAGAAATATCTCCGCCCTGAAACATGATGGCGTCGGCGGTGTAGCCGCCCGGCTCCTCAATCAGTCCCATCACAGACAGGGAGGTCACGCTTTTGCCACAGCCGGACTCGCCCACAATGCCAAGGACCTCGCCCTGGTCCACGTGGAAGTCCAGCCCCTTAATGGCATCCAGGCGGCCATGCTGGGTCTTGAAATAGACATTCAGGTTTTTTACATCCAATACGCGTTCTTGTTCCACAGTTGCCGCCTCCTTACCGAATACCCTGGTTCTTGGGGTCAAGCACATCTCTCAGCCAGTTGCCCAGGAACATAATGCCCAGCACGGTGATGGTGATGGCGATGCCGGGGAAGGTACACACCCACCAGTGCGTGCCCACATAGTCTCGGCCATTTGCCAGCATCACACCCCAGGACACGGCGGGGGGCTGGATGCCCAGGTTCAGAAAGCTCATGGCCGCCTCGATAATGATGGAGCCAGCCACGGAGATGGTGGATACCACAATAAACTGAGCGAACACGTTGGGCAGGATATGTTTTCGGATAATACTAAAGTCGCTGGTCCCGATTGTGCGGCTGGCCTTAACATATTCCTTTTCCTTCACCGTCAGCACCTCGCTGCGGATCAGACGGGCGTAGGATACCCAGTTTGTGACACCGATCACCATAATCAAGGTAAAAACGCTGGGTTCCATTACAAAAAGAACAACCATAGCCAGCAGGATACGGGGAATTGCGTGGAATGCATCGGCAATACGCATAATCACGCTGTCCAGCCATCCGCCGTAATAGCCGGAAACCAGGCCCAGCACCGTGCCGATCACACCGGCCACGGCCACCGAGCAGATACCGACCAGAATGGAGACGCGGGCTCCGTAGAGACAGCGGGTCAGCACATCCCGGCCCAGAGAATCGGTGCCCAATATGTGGGCCATGCTTCCACCCTCGCACCATGCAGGGGGAATCAACTTTTCAGCCAGATTCATTTTAGCAGGGTCGTAGGGAGAGAATACCCCCACCAGAGAGGCGGCAAGGATCACAACAATCAGGATGATCAGGCCAATTGTGCCCTCCGGGCTTTTCAGCAGCAGATCCATCCAGTGGCGGAACCCTTTTTTGGGTGCGCCGGATTTTTTCTTTTCCATAATACTTGGAGCGCCTCCTCTCAGTATCGGATGCGGGGATCAATCAGGGCGTACAGAATATCGGCAGTCAGGTTTGCGACGATGGTGATAAACGAGATAAACACCACACAGGCCTGCACCACACACATATCCTTGCCGTTGATACACTGAATCAGCAGCTGCCCCAACCCGGGCCAACTGAACACGGTCTCAGTAATCAGCGAGCCGCCGATCAGGTTGGGCACCTGAAGGGCCAGGATGGTGACGACAGGGATCAGCGCATTTTTGAATGCGTGCTTGTAGACCACAATGCGCTCCCGCAGGCCCTTGCTCCGGGCGGTGCGGATGTAGTCCTCGTGCATGATCTCCAGCATGCTGGACCGCACCAGGGGGATGATCTGAGCCGAGGTCACGATAGACAGTGTAGCCACAGGCATGACAAGGTTTTTCCAGGTACCAGGTCCAGAGGGAGGCAGCCACTTCAGACTGACGCTGAAGAGCAGAATGAGCATCATGCCGATCCAAAAGCTTGGCATGGCCTGGCCTACTACAGCTAAGCTGTTGAAAAACACATCCAGCGGCGTATCTTTTGTCCGGGCACAGATCACACCCAGACCTACTCCCAGAATGGTGGATACCACCAGGGAAATCACAGCCAGCTGCAAGGTGGCAGGCAGCTTCTCCAGAACTACCTCAGTGGCCTCCTGTCCATAGCGGAGACTGGTACCGAAGCGTCCGTGTACCACGTCGTTCAGGAAAATCCCATACTGCTCCAGGTAGGGCTTATCCAGGCCCAGCGCTTCACGCAGCTCCTGTCGATCCTGGGGAGTTGCCTCAGGAGGCAGCATGGTACTGGTGGGATCGCCGGACACTCGAACCAGATAGAATACGATAAATGTGATGATAAACAGAACTGGGATGATCTCCATCAAACGTTTTCCTATGTATCTCCCCATAATGGCACCTCTTTCTTGGGTCGTGACGCAGCTGCACTCAGGTAAAATATGGTTTTGCCTGTGTGCAGCTGCGCCACTGTCGGGACATTGCCCGAGAATGGCGGTTGCTTCGTTGGGGGCCAGCCAGAGGCCGGCCCCCAACGCCGAGTATATTTTGTGCTAGGTCAAGCGGTAAATTACTTGCTCAGGGTGATGGTGTTCAGATCGAACTTCTCATCCAGACGGCCGGTGAAATTGATGCCATCACGCACACCGTAGGCAACCCTCAGGTTGACCAGGTTGGAGTAAGGAACTTCCTCAGCGGCGATCTGCTGAGCTTCCTTGATCTGAGCAACACGCTCCTCCAGGTTCATGTTGGCCATAGCGGAGCTGTACAGCTCATTCATCTTGGGGTTGTTGTAGTCGGTCTCGCCCATGGAGAAGTCGGGAGTGTAGCAGGCGATGGCATAGATGCCGTCGAAGAAGTTGTCACCGAAGCAGTACATAGCGGCGTCCTTGAACTCGCGGGGGCTGAGGATGTTCACATAGGTGGTGGAGTCGTAGAGCTGCAGATTGACCTTGATGCCCACATTCTCCTCCAGCATGGCGGCCACAGCCTGGCACACGTCACCATCCAGGGTGTAGCGGCCATTGGAGCCCTCAAGACCCAGAGTGAAGCGGATGCCGTCATTGCCACGGGGATAACCGGCGTCGTCCAGCAGCTGATTGGCCTTCTCTACGTCAAAGTTGTACTTGCCATACAGGCTCTCGTCCTGGCCCACCACGCCGTTGGCCACACGGGTCAGAGTCTCCACACCAACGCCGTCCAGCACGCTCTCGGCAATGGTCTTATCATCGATGGCGTAATCGATGGCCTGACGGACGCGCACATCGGCGGTTTCATTGCCCTCGCTGCACTTCATACCCAGCATATAGACGCGGGTGCCCTCGCCCATCTGAACGGAAGTGCCCTCGTTGTCGTTGATGCGGCCCCACTCGTTGGGGGAGACGTTGTTGATGATGTCCACGCGGCCGGACAGCAGCTCGGCAACGCGGGTGGAGGCCTCAGGCAGCACGCGGAACACGACCTTGTCCCAGTCGTCATTCAGCTCACCATAGTAGTCCTTATTGGGCTCCATGATCACTTCCTGGTCCTTGACAAAGCTGACGAACTTGTAGGGGCCGGAGCCGATGGGGGCCTTCAGGAAGCCGTCCATACCTACTTCCTCGATGTAGTTCTTGGGGAGGATGTCGCCGCCGGATTTGGACAGCAGGGCCTCCAGAGCGGGATAGGGCTCCCAGGTCTTGATGTTGAAGTTGTAGTCATCAATGATCTCAACGGACTCGATGTTCTTCCAGTGGGGATACTCCATCAGAGTGTCGTCCTTGGCGGCGCGCTCAATGGAGAACTTTACGTCAGCAGAGGTAACAGGGTCGCCGTTGTGGAACTTGGCGTCCTGGCGGATGGTGAAGGTCCAGGTGGTGTCGTCCACGATGGAGTAGTCAGTCACAAGGTCCTTCTTAATATTCATTTCGTTATCGCGGACCAGGAGCTTGCTGTACAGATTGGACACCACGCAGGTGGTGGCGCCAGACAGCAGAGCCTGGGGGTCCATGGTCTGGGGGTCGGCGGCCAGACCGATGGTCAGGGTGCGGTCATCCTTTTCTACCACGGACTTGGCACCGGAGCCAGAACCCTTGTCATCCGTGTTTTCCTTCTTGCCGCAGGCAGTCAGCAGCATTGTCAATGCCATAGTGCCAGCCAGCAGTCTTGCAAACGTCTTTTTCATTTCCTCACATTCCTTTCTTTTTTAACAGGTCTCCTATTTTAATATTGAGACAGTTCTTCCATGACCGCACAGTTGATGCGAATCATCTCAATAAATGCGTCGCAGGCCAGATGCTCATTGGGTGCGTGGATGTTAGCGGTAGCAGAGCTGGCGCCGAACATGCCGGCCGGGATGTTGGTCTGGTGGCAGAAGGTATGCATGGGGCTGGTGCCGCCGCTGGACACCTTCAGGGCCACAGGCCGGTCGTAGAGCTTCTCCATGGCGTTTACAATGGCCTTGGTGAAGGGCTTAGAGAGGTCGGAGCGGAAGGCAGGCTCACCGGAGTCCCAGATCAGCTCCACATCGGTAAAGCCGTGCTTGTCCAGATGGGCTCTGACCCGATCGAAGGTTTTCCGGGGGTCCATACCGGGCACAAGGCGGAAGTCAATTTTTACGCTCGCCTCACTGGGCAGCACGGTCTTGGAGCCGTCGCCCTGGAAGCCGGAGGTGATGCCGCAGATATTGCAGGTGGGCTTGAAGTAGAGGCTTTCCAGCAGCTCCCGTTTGGTCTCACCGCCAATGAGTTTTTCTACACCCAGGTAAGCTCGGGTGGCCTCAGGATCGAAGGGATCGCCCTCCAGATATTTCAGGTCCTCCTCGCTGGGCGGGATGATATCATCATAAAAACCGTCGATGGTGATGTTTCCGTCCACATCCTTCATGGAGGCCAGCGCCTGCACCAGCCGCCATGCGGGGTTGGGAGCAATGGCGGCATACATGGAGTGGGCGTCGCCGGTGGCAGTTTTGACCTTCATGTGTACATAAAGCAGACCCTTCACACCCATGGTGACCTCACAGGGGCCGTCCTTTTCCTTCTCGCCGCCCTCCCAGACAAAGCCGTCGCACTGGATCAGGTCGGGGTGGGCCTTAGCAAAGGGCGCCAGGTTGGGAGAGCCGATTTCTTCCTCGCCTTCAAAAATCAGCTTCATGTTGCAGGGGAGCTTGCCATAGGTTTTCAGCCACGCGTCAATGGCGCACAGCCGGGTGGCCAGACCGTCCTTATTGTCGGCCACACCGCGGGCGTAGATCACGCCGTCACGAATCTCGGCGGCAAAGGGATCGGAGTCCCACAGCTCAATGGGGTCCACGGGTTGGACGTCGTAGTGGTCATAGCAGCCGTAAGTCAGGCCGCTCTCACCCTTGATCTCGGCGTAGATGACCGGGTTGCCATCAGTGGGAATCAGGGTGGGTTCAATGCCGTAGTGACGCATTTTGTCCTGTACCAGCTGGATCATCTCGGGGATACCCTCGCCGGTGCCTGCCAGGCTGGGCTGACGGCACAGCTCGCGCAGCAGCTCAATGTATTCATCCCGGTGCGCCTCGACATAGTCGAGGACTTTTTTCATTCGCTCAGTCAACTTGATTCCTCCTTGCAGTGACCGCTGAGGGTCGTTCTTTTTCAGCAATTTTGTAACTCAGGACACCGGCTGCGATGACCAGAAGGCCGCCCGCCGCCGCCGCCAGTGTGATCTGTTCCTTTAAGAATAGACATCCCAGTGCCATAGAAAACAAAATACCGGAGTATCCGTAAATGTTGATCTCGTTCACCGGGGCCCGTTCAAAGGCCCACATCTGGGTCAGCTGGCCCAGACCGCCGGAAATGCCGATTCCTACCAGCGCCGCCCACTGTATTCCAGTCGGAGCTGCGAAATCAACTACGAGAAATGGGGCGGACAGAAGCAGGCTTACCACAGAGAAGTGCATGGCCACAGTCAGCGCATGGACCTGATTTTTCAAAAATCCCAGGCAGATGGCTGCCAGCGCACTGAACAGGGAGGACAGCAGAGCCATCAGCAGGATGAACGGGGAGTCCCACAGTGTTCCGGAGGGGGAAGCTGTGAGAGCGCCTCCACTGAGTGCCAGCATGACAGCCAGATATTGAGCCGGAGCCACGCGTTCCCGCAGCAGCAGGCCCGCCAGGATTACAACCAGAAACCCAGATGTACGTCCAATAATCATCAGACTGCCCTGGTCGCCGCCCTTGGCCGCGATAAATAAAAATAATACATTCAAACAGCCGCACAGTGACCAGCAGATCAGCTTGGGCTGCTGAGCCCTGGTCCCCAGCAGGGGCAGGCCTTTCTTCCATACCATTACATACATTAAAATACTGACCACGTTGCGGAAGAAAATCTGCTCCATTGCGGGGATGGAGGCACATAGGCTGGAGCTGAGCTGCATAATGGAAAAGCACAGTGCGCTTGTGATCATCAGAGCGATGGCACAGCCGCGGCCAGAGGCTCGTTTTGCTTCTCCTGTCACGGCGTCTCCTTATATCCGGTGCATCAGCTCCGTAACAGACGGGTATAGGTCGTCGTAGACAGACAGGAGCTTTTGATATTCCTGGTGCCGAGTCTGATCGACCTGGTAGACCCGGTCGGGGCGGATCATGGCTTTGAGTTCCTTGAAATCGGCCAGCCGGCCGGTCCCTACTGCTGCCATCAGGGCATCTCCGTAGCTGGCACCCACTGTAACAGCGGGGACATGGACAGGCTTGCCCAGCACGTCGGCCACAATCTGCATCCAGGGATTGTTTTTGGTGCCGCCCCCCACTGCAGTAATGTGATCCACCGGCAGGCCGACCTCCTCAATGAGGCGGACATTCTGCGCCAGCGAGAAGGCCACGCCCTCCAGTGCTGCACGATAGATGTGACCTCTGTCATGGTCCAGGGTCAGACCAAACAAAACACCCTTGGCCTTGGGATCGTTGATGGGCATTCGCTCACCGGCCAGATAGGGGAGGCACACAAGACCTTGGCTGCTGTCGGGCAGATAGCTGACCATGGCGGCATAGGCGTCCGGCCCGCCTTCGTTCTGGGCTTTGAGCAGATCGAAGAAGAAGGTATCCCGCACCCATCGGGTCAGGGTACCGGCCGCATTGGTCCCGCCAGACACGCTGTATGTACCGGGAACTGTGAAGTTTCCCGCATGGACCCTCGGGTCGTTGACGGGGTGGCCTGAGCAGTAGTAGTAGAAGAGCGAGGAGCCAAACTGGCACATCAGCTCTCCCGGCTCTACGATACCCACGCTGACGGCCTCGGAGGTGGAATCTCCGCTGCCTACGATGACGGGCGTTCCGGCGCAAAGGCCTGTCTCTTGGGCTGCCTGCTCGGTGATGCGGCCGGCCAGATCAGTAACGACCCGGCACTCGCACAGCTGGTCCGCGCGGCAGAAAATGCTGCATTCCTCTTTGTTCACACTGCCGTCCTCGCGGTACAGCGGTCTGAATGCCGCCTTTGCCAGAAACTGGTCTACGACATAGTTTCCGGTGAGCTTAGCAGTGATATAGGAGGAGCCGGTGAGGAACTTATAGGTCTTTGCATAGACCTCAGGCTCGTGGTTTTTGACCCAGAGGATCTTGGCCGCCACATCGTCAGAGCAGATGGGATGCCCGAACCGCTCCAGTACACCGGCGTCCCCATAGTGCTGGGTCAGCCAGGCCATTTCCTCCTGGCACCGGGCATCGATCCCGTAGAGGATGGCCTTCCTGAGGGGACGGCACTGCTCATCTACCGGCAGACAGTCACAGCCCAGCACACTGGCGCCGACACCGGCTACCTCCTGAGGTGTGATTCCGCTTTCAGTAACCAAAGCTTTTGCAACCGCACAGAAATCATGCCACCATACCGCCTCGGCGTCGTGCTCGAAAAATCCGGGGGCAGGGGTCTCCATGGTGTGCTTTACTGCGCAGACATGGACAGGCGCACAGTTGTCATCCATCAGGACGCCCTTGGTCTCAAAACTTCCGATATCGATGCCTATATAGTACTTTGCCATGGCCGCACCTCTTACAGAGTCTTGCGGAATTCTTTGACAATGTTCATAAAGTGGACGACACGCTCGGGATCCACATTGTTCTCAAACTTGCCGTTCTCCTTGAAGGTGGTGCCGACACAGGCGCCGTCGGAGTTGGTCAATTTTTCCACGGCGGTTTCGGCGTTGCAGCCTGTGTTGCAGAAAACAGGTACATCTCCGGCCACGGAGCGAACTTCAGCCATGAAGTCGGTTCTGGTCTCGCTGCCAGCGGAGGCGCCAGAGACACACAGAGCGTCGGGTGCGCAGTTGAAGATAATCGACTTGGTAATGGTCTTGATATCACGAGGTACCAGATAAGCATCGGACTCGGGATTGACCTTGTAGAGCATCTTCAGGTGATCCAGACCCAGCTCCTTCTTCCGACGGACGGTTTCTGCTACATCGGTGTTCACAATGCCGTGCTCGCCCATGTATGCGCCGGTAAAGGCGCTGCGGATGAAGGAGGCACCGGTGGCTGCCGCCAGCTCCAGACTTGCCATGGGATTAAGTACCACGTTTACCCCATAGGGCACCCGAATCTCATTTTTCAGCCGGCCGACCAGATAGGCGATGGCGCCGACGGTTACCGGAGGTGCCTTGAGCTGGTAAGGCAGAGAGAACTCGTTGGCGATCAGGATACCGTCCACGCCGCCGTCCTGAAGGGCAATCAAATCGGTACGGGCCTGGCGGTAAACCGCATCCATGTCTCCGCCGTACAGGGGATCTCCCGGTAATGCGCGCAGGTGAAGAAGTGCAATAATGGGTTTTTCCACGCCAAACATTTCTTTGGTCCAAATCATAATTGTTTCCCCCTATGTCTGGTAGATACCGATTGGATAATCAATGTATTCATCCTCGATATCATATTATAACGTCATAATACGACTTTACCTAGAAAAAGTCAATTGACCAAAGTGTAAATTTCATCGATTTATATATAAATCTAGTTTATGAAGATATAATTAGTACATAATGCACAAAAAATAATGCATTTACGCAAAAAAAGCTCTCGATTTGCATCGAAACCTGTCGAAACCATTTTTTCATAAAAATTATTGGTTTTATTTCGTCTTTTTTCATAATTTTATTTTTTTAGTTGCTTTTTATCCGATCTTTATGTATTATTTATATGCATAGTTTACTGGTATCAGGGAAATTCTCCCTTTTCTATCTGCTATTTTCCAGCAGGCGGGCCGCTTCTGTATATGTTATAATACAATGTAGTACGACAGGGCTTGTTTCAGTTGGAAATTATGCAGCCATATACCGATCATTTTATAAGGATGGATCTGTCTATGAAGCTTGATTCCCAAAATGCAGAGCCTCTGTATATGCAGCTGGTTCGTTCAATCCAGGCCGATATTGCGTCCGGTAAATATCCGGATGGGAGCCGTCTGCCAAGTGAGACCGAGTTCAGCGAGATCTATCACGTCAGCAGGATCACGGTTCGTTCTGCCTTGAAGGCTCTTGCGGAGCAGGAATCCATTGTCCGGCTTCAGGGGAAGGGGACCTTTGTGCTTCAGCGCAAGTTAAAACGCAATCTGTCCCTGGCTACCAGCTTTACCGAGGCGTGCAGAGAAATTGGCAAGGTCCCAGGCGCCAAGCTGGTGTCCTCTGGGATCAAACCTGCATCCATAACTGACCAGCAGGTCCTCAATCTGCGGGATGGGGACAATGTGGTGTATCTCCAGCGGCTGCGCTATGCAGACAACCTTCCGGTTTCTGTGGAGGAGGATCGTTTCCCAATGCGCTACTCCTTCCTACTCAACGAGAACCTGGATGATTCCTCCTTGCTTGATGTGCTGAAGCAGAAGTACAACATAACCTTCGTAATGGAACACCGAACCATCGAGCTGGTCTATGCGCCTGAGCACATTGCACAGCTCCTATGCCGCCCAAATAAAACTCCGATGCTGTATATTGTCAGTTCCGGCCGTGAGAAATCTCACGATATTCCAGGCCAGCGTTCCCTTCAATACATCCTTGGCGAGAGCTTTAAACTCTATATCTGATACAGAGCATACAGGGACAGAGCGCAATATTATAAAAGGAGCAGCGCCCCAGCCGGGGTGCTGTTCCTTTTATATTTAATGTATAGGGTGGGGGCATTGTGAGGAAAATGTTCCGATAAAACAGGCGGTTTCCTGGCATGTTAATCCCCGTTGCTTGCAGTTGCGCCGTTGTTCCCGTATAATAACGGAGCGCAAGGAGGCTTCTGTATGCTGAGCGAGAACATCAAAAATCAGAGAAAGGCCAAGGGGCTCTCCCAGGAGGAGCTGGCTGTCAGGCTGAATGTGGTCAGGCAGACCATTTCCAAGTGGGAGAAGGGTCTGTCCGTTCCCGATGCAGAGCTGCTGATCCGTCTGGCCGAAGCACTGGATACCACCGTCAGCCAGCTGCTGGACAGGACCACGGAACCCGCAGAACATTCGGAGCTGGACGCCATTGCGGCAAAGCTGGAGGTTTTGAACAGCCAGTTTGCCGCACAGAGGGAGCAGCGGAGAAAGGCGTGGCGGCTGTGCTTTCTTGTACTGGGAATCCTGGGCATTGTCCTTCTGGGGGCACGGCTTGTGTCCTTCTGCTGGACGCTGTGGGTCATGGGGCAGATGAACGGCAGCGCCTCGGTGATCGGAGGGAGTGACGGGTCGACCGGAATCTTCATCACCGGCAAGCTGTTTGATAGCGCCGGGCTTATCCTGGGTGTGGTATTTGCTGTGATTGCCGCCGTAGGCCTCTATCAAACAAAACGCTGAGGGGGGATTTTATGAAGAAAGTTTGTTTGCTTATCATGTCCATGCTGCTGATCTTGTCCGGATACAGCAGGGCAAAAGTGGCGGAGCTTGAGCAGTCCCAGTGGCAGCTCACCACCATACAGGATGAGGAGGGGGTTGTCCTCGCATGTGGAGTACACAATGAAAATCCCACAGAAACTGCACCGCAGATCGACCTCGTATGCACCGCAGGGGACGGTGTGCTTACCGTAGAGGATAAGACACATGGGGAATGCTACTCCGGCACATATGCGCGGAAGGAGTCCGGGCAGAAGGAAGTGATCTACCAGGTCACACTGGAGCAAGAACAGGGCTTTGCCGTGGTTTCCACCATGCAATATGAGGACGGGACAGCCGTCCCCACACTGGTTCTCCGTGTGGACAGCTGCTCGCTGATGTTCTTTCCATACAAATGAGTTAACCCCACGGCTGAGCCGTGGGGTTAACTGCATGTTTTTCGGCGGAGGCCGGAGCAGCTATGCTGCGAGGAGGGAAGCCGGTACAGGGCGGGGCGTCACAAGTTTCCATGTCACAGGTTCGGAGGATAAAAAAATTCCTTGAAATCATTGCGATTTCAAGGAATTTATCTGGTGGACGATACAGGACTCGAACCTGTGACCCTCCGCACGTCAAGCGGATGCTCATACCAGCTGAGCTAATCGTCCGAACAACATGGCTTATTCTAAACGAAAGGAGACGATTTGTCAAGCATTTTTTTGAATTTAGAAGGAAGAATTTGAAAATAGATATGAGCTGCGGAAAAAGGCGGAAAAACCCTCAGAAAACGCTGGCGCATCCCGCAGGATGTGCTATACTGATGACGTATGAAAACTGCTCAAGGAGGAACTTGATTATGATCCGACTCGATTTATCCAAGGCTGTTTCTTTCCTGCCTGAAAATTATGCACAGACCCGTCAGGAGGGCCTGAAGGCCGCCGCTCAG
The DNA here is from genome assembly GCA_020025425.1 of Oscillospiraceae bacterium. Lineage (GTDB taxonomy): Bacteria > Bacillota > Clostridia > Oscillospirales > Oscillospiraceae > Lawsonibacter. The sequence continues at coordinate 9,500 of JAHHSD010000019.1, read as the reverse complement.
ATGCTGGCCGACCACAGCGGCCCCGGCGGCGATTTTACCGGCTGGGTGACCCTGCCCAGAGATTACGACAAGGAGGAGTTTGCGCGTATCCAGGCCGCTGCCAAGAAGATCCAGCAGCAGTCCCAGGTGCTGGTGGTGATCGGCATTGGTGGCTCCTATCTGGGTGCCCGCGCTGTTATTGAGCTGCTCAAGTCCCCCAACTATAATCTGAAGAAGAAGGATACCCCCGACATCCTCTTTGCGGGCAACGGCCTGTCCACCGATACTCTGCTGGAGACCATCGCCCTGATCGGCGACCGGGATTTCTCCGTAAATATCATCTCCAAGTCCGGCACCACCACCGAGCCCGCCGTGGCCTTCCGTATTTTCAAGGGAATGCTGGAGGAGAAGTACGGCAAGGAGGGCGCCCGTGAGCGCATCTACGCCACCACCGACAAGGCAAGAGGCGCCCTGAAGGGCCTGGCTGACGCCGAGGGCTATGAGGAGTTCGTGGTGCCCGACGAGGTGGGCGGCCGCTATTCCGTGCTGACCGCCGTGGGCCTGCTGCCCATCGCCGCCGCCGGCATCGACATCGTTTCCCTGATGGAGGGAGCCCGGAAGGCCATGGAGGAGCTGTCTGTGGGCGGACCCGACAACATCGCCTGGCAGTATGCCGCCGCCCGCCACGCCCTCTATGAGAGTGGCAAGAAGGTGGAGATCCTGGCCTGCTACGAGCCTCCCTTCCGCTTCTTTGCGGAGTGGTGGAAGCAGCTGTACGGCGAGAGCGAGGGCAAGGAGGGCAAGGGCCTGTTCCCCGCCAGCGTGGAATTTACCGCCGACCTGCACTCCATGGGCCAGTACATCCAGCAGGGCGAGCGCCTGATGTTCGAGACCGTGGTGAAGTTTGCCCCCAAGGGCGAGTTCATCATTCCCGAGGACCCCGAGAACGTAGACGGCCTGAACTTCCTGGCTGGCAAGCCCCTGTCCTTTGTAGCCGAGCAGGCCATGCGCGGCACCATCCTGGCCCATGTGGACGGCGGCGTGCCCAACGTCCTGCTGGAGCTGCCCCAGATCAGCGAGAGCAGTGTGGGCTACTTCATCTACTTCTTCGAATATGTCTGCGGCCTGAGCGGCTACCTGCTGAAGGTCAACCCCTTCGATCAGCCCGGCGTGGAGGCCTACAAGAAGAATATGTTTGCCCTGCTGGGCAAGCCCGGCTATGAGGACATGAAGGCCGAGCTGGAGGCCAGACTCTGATTTCTATAAAAGAATACAAAAATTCAGAATTATGCAGTTGAAAAATATGTCATGGTATGGTAAAGTGATATCAAGAAAGGGAGATCATCCCTCTGTCAATTCGTTTTAAGGAGTGATTCACATGATTCGTGTTATCATGGGCAAAAAGGGCTCCGGCAAGACCAAGCAGATGATCGACATGATCAATAATGCTGTTCAGACTGAGCACGGCAATGTTGTCTGCATTGAGAAGGGCAACAAGCTGACCTTTGATATCAATTATCAGATCCGTCTGGTGGAATCCAGCCAGTACGATATCGGCAGCTACGCCGCCCTGAAGGGCTTCGTCAGCGGTCTGTATGCCGGAAACTACGACATTACTCATATCTTTATCGACAGCCTGACCAAGATCGTGGGCGGCGAATGCGATAACGAGACCGAGAAGTTCCTGGATTGGCTGAACAACTTTGGTGAGAAGCACAATATCAAGTTCACCATCACCATCAGCGATGACGCATCCCTGGCTTCTGAGGGAATTCAGAAGTACTTCTAAAACAAAATAAAAGTATCGCGGACCTGTATGGGTCCGCGATATTTTTTTGCCTCCGGGAAGAAAAGTCCCATTATATGGACTTATTTCGGACAATTTCTCAGGAGAATTATGGAAACCGGTTGACAAGATTGGGAAAATAGAGTATCCTACGAATAGAACAGATGTTCTAGTGAAGGGAAGAACATCCAAACTGAACTGGAGGGAGAGGGATTTTGGACTATGGGAGAAGGGGGACGGAGTGAACCGGACAGAGCGGGATAAGCTGGAGTGGGGAGGACCCGGGGCACAGGAATGGGGCCCGACGGGCCGGCCCGGGGGAGTGCAGCGGCGAAATACAGAACAGTGCATAAAAAATCACTGTAAACGAAAACCGTACACAGTGATTGGAACCATGTTCACAAAAAACATACTGCAAGTCTCAGCCGACCCAAACCGGAGTGCAGCGAAGGGGGCCGGCTTGGAGAGGAGGAGCAGCGGTATGAGCGCACTCTGATTTTTCACATAAAAAAATCGGAGCAAGCCAGAAGGCTTACTCCGATTGGTGGAGGAGGGTGGATTCGAACCACCGAAGCGAAACGCAGCAGATTTACAGTCTGTCCCCTTTGGCCACTCGGGAACTCCTCCATATGAGATTGTGGAGCTGGTGGACGGATTCGAACCCCCGACCTGCTGATTACAAATCAGCTGCTCTACCGGCTGAGCTACACCAGCGAATCAAGAGATGCTGTCCAACAGCAATAAGGATTATACTAAAAGAAAACTGAGTTGTCAAGGAGATTTTTGAAAAAATAAAAATTTTCTCGAACGAGGAGGAGAGGGAGAACGAGGAGACTAGCGCCGCTGTATCCGGCCCTGCGGGATGGGCAGCAGATGCCGCCCACAGCCATTTGCCCGCGCTGCGGCCGGGAACAGTACAGCCTGGACCACATGGTCCCGGTGGGGGGCGGCCTTTGGTGCGCCGCCTGCGCCAGGGATCTGAAAGAGGAGGAAATGAGAGAACTATGACCTTGTTGGAATTGTCCACTGAGTACAGGGAGCATGCCAGACAGCTGGATCTGCGCATCTGTCAGCTCCAGCGGGACTGGGAGGAGAGCATGGACGAGCGGGAGCGCTGCCTGCTGGGGGAGCGCATCCGCATGCTGTCCACCATGCTGCGGGAGGCCCGGGAGCTGGCCGTACTGTGCGAGCGATACTACGAGAGGGGATACCGCCGGAATGCCAAATACACGTTATAGGCGGGGAAAGGTGTACGCCGCCGATATGGCGGAGTACGCCCGGCAGATGTCCACGGACAACTCCGCCGAGGTGAGCCGTCTGAAGCGGAATCTGATCCGGGCACTGCGGGAGGATGTGACCGCCAAGCAGCGCCTGGTTTTGACCATGTATTACGCCCAGGGGATGAACATGCGGGAGATCGGGGAGGAGCTGGGGGTGGACAAGTCCACCGTGTCCCGGACCATCAAGCGGGGGGAGCGGAGACTCCAGCGCTGCCTGCGCTACGGGGCGGCCGCCTTTTTGCGGAATATGGACGACTAGCCCGCGTTGCGTCCCGTGGGGCGGTGTGATATACTGTCCTAAACAGAAACCAGGGAGGATACACGGATGAACTACCGCGCCGTCTGCTTTGACTTTGACTATACGCTGGGGGACTCCACCGACTGCATCGTGGCCGGCTTTCAGCACGCCATGACCCGGATGGGCTGGCCCGCCCCGGACCGGGAGACGGTGCGGGGGACCATCGGCTTTCTGCTGGAGGACTCCTACACCATGCTCACCGGCGACGCCGACCCCGCCCGGCGGGCCCAATTCCGTCCCCTGTTCCAGTCGGTGGCAAATCCCTTGCAGCGCACCCAGTGCAAGCTGTTCCCCGGGACGGTGGATCTGCTGGAGGGACTGCATGGGCAGGGGGTGCAGATGGCGATTGTCAGCACCAAGAGCAGCGACACCCTGGAGGCCATTTTGGACTACCACGGGCTGAGGGAGCTGCTGGGGCTTGTGATCGGCGGCGATCGGGTCGCCCGGCCCAAGCCGGACCCGGAGGGGCTGCTGCTGGCCCTGGACCGTCTGGGCGTGAACCGGGAGGAGCTGCTCTTCTGCGGGGACACGGTCATGGATGCGGGTGCGGCCAAAAATGCGGGGGTGGCCTTTGCCGCCGTCCTCAACGGCACCACCCCGGCCGAGGCCTTTGAGGAGTGGCCCCATGTCCACATTTCACCGGATCTGTGGGACCTGAAGCGCTGGCTGGGCGTGTGAGTTTGAAAAAGCTGGTACCGGAGTTTTCTCCGGTACCAGCTTTTTCCCTGTCGATGCAGAAAGTTTCATTGTTCAATGATTTATTTTATTGCTTTCTGCCCCCTGAGCATTGTTTCCGGGCCGATTTTGTGGTAAAATACTTGCCTGAAAATCAAGGCCGGGTCACCCGGCAGAAGGATAGAAGATCCATGACCAGATACGACGCGGGACAATATGATATCGCAGTGATCGGTGCGGGCCACGCCGGGATCGAGGCGGCGCTGGCCGCCGCCCGGATGGGGATGCGCACCGTCTGTTTCACCATCAACCTGGATGCGGTGGGCAATATGCCCTGCAACCCGGCCATCGGCGGCACCGGAAAGGGCCACCTGGTCCGGGAGCTGGACGCCCTGGGCGGCGAGATGGGCCGGGCGGCGGATAAGGCCTGCATCCAGTACCGGATGCTCAACCGGGGGAAGGGCCCGGCGGTCTGGTCCCTCCGGGCCCAGGCCGACCGGCGGGAGTACCAGAAGGTGATGAAGCACACCCTGGAGGTGCAGGACAACCTGACCCTCAAGCAGGCCGAGGTGGTGGAGGTGCTCACCCAGGATGGGGCGGTCTCCGGAGTGGTCACCCACACCGGGGCCACCTACGCTGTCCGGGCCGTCATCGTGGCCAGCGGCACCTTCCTGGGCGGGCGGACCATCGTAGGCGAGGTGGTCCGGGAGTCCGGACCGGACGGTCTGGCGGCCGCCCTGCCCCTTACCGACTGCCTGCGGAGGCTGGGCCTGTCCATCCGCCGCTTCAAGACAGGGACACCCCCCAGAGTGAACGCCAGGACGGTGGATTTCTCCAAAATGGAGCTCCAGGCGGGGGACGAGGACGTGCTGCCCTTCTCCTTCACCACCCAGATCCCGCCCAAAAACCAGGCCGTATGCTGGCTGACCAGCACCACCCAGGCCACCCACGACATCATCCGGGCCAATCTCCACCGTTCCCCCCTGTTTTCCGGGGTGATCGAGGGGGTGGGCCCCCGGTACTGCCCCTCCATTGAGGACAAGGTGGTCCGCTTCTCGGACAAGCCTCGCCATCTGCTTTTCGTGGAGCCCATGGGGCTGGACACGGAGGAGCTGTACATCCAGGGCTTTTCCTCCTCTCTGCCCGAGGAGGTCCAGGTCCGGATGCTCCACACCATCCCCGGCCTGGAGCGGGCGGAAATGACCCGCTGCGCCTACGCCATCGAATATGACTGTGTGGACCCCACTGAGCTGCTGCCCACCATGGAGTGCAAAAAGGTGTCCGGCCTGTACGGCGCGGGCCAGTTCAACGGCTCCTCCGGCTATGAGGAGGCCGCCGCCCAGGGCTTTGTGGCCGGTGTCAACGCGGTTTTGAAGCTCCGGGGGGAGGAGCCCTTCATCCTCCGCCGGGACCAGGGCTACATCGGGGTGCTCATTGATGACCTGGTCACCAAGGGGACCAACGAGCCCTACCGGATGATGACCTCCCGCACGGAGTATCGGCTGCTCCACCGCCAGGACAACGCCGACCAGCGGATGACCGCCCTGGGCCACGCCCTGGGGCTGGTCAGCGACGAACAGCTGCGGGCCGTGGAGGAGAAATACGCCGCCGTGGAGCGGGAGGAGAAGCGGCTGGACCACACAGGGGTGCCGCCCACCCCCCAGCTGGAGGAGTTTCTGACCGGCCGGGGCCAGACCGGAGCCCCCAACGGGGCTCGGCTGGGCGATCTGCTGCGGCGGCCCGGCATCGACTACGCCGCCCTGGCCCCCTTTGATCCCCAGCGGCCCCCGCTGGACCACACCATTGCGGAGGCGGTGGAGATCTCGGTCAAGTACCGGGGCTATATTGACCGCCAGCTGCGCCAGGTGGCCGAGATGAAAAAGCTGGAGGCCCACCGCCTGCCCGCCGACCTGGACTATCAGTCCATCGCAGGGCTGCGGCTGGAGGCCCGGCAGAAGCTGGACCAGATCCGCCCCATGGACCTGGGGCAGGCCAGCCGGGTGTCCGGGGTCTCCCCGGCGGATATCGCTGTGCTGATGGTCTGCCTGAAACAGAACGGACAGGCATGAAGGAGGAAAGCCGTATGGAATTGAAGCAAGTCAAAGGGAGCACCTGGGTCATCGGAGGATGGGCCCTGATGCCCATTTATCTGCTGGACGAGCACCGCTGCATCCTGATGGACACCGGTCTGCGGGAGGAGCGGGAGGCCCTGGACGCCTTTCTCCAGGAGAAGGGGCTGATCCCTGCGGGCATCCTCTGCTCCCATGCCCACATTGACCACTGTGTCAACAACCGGTATTTTCAGGAGAAGTATCAGATCCCCGTGGCCCTCAGCGCCCCGGAGGCCGGGATGTGCAGCAGCATCCTGAACCTGAAGAGCTACCGGCTCATTATCTCCCCGGGAGCCGATCTGGAGGATATGGCCGAGATGGTCCACACCCCCGATGTGGTCATCCCCTATCAGGATGGGACCATCTCCCTGGCCGGGGCCCGGTTCCGCATCATCACCACCCCGGGCCACTCCTCGGGCCACATCTGCGCCATCACGCCGGACAACGTGTGCTACGCCGGGGACGCCATTATGTCCCGGGAAACCCTGGACGCCAAGCTGCCCTACGCCCTGGCCATCCAGACCGCCATGGACAGCCGCCAGCGTCTGCGGGACCTGGGCTGCGACTACTTTGTCATGGCCCACCGGGGGATCTGCGCCAGGGAGGAGATCGGGGATCTGATCGACGAGAACCACGAGCTGATCCTGCGCCGGGCCCGGGAGATCCGCGCCCTGATCACGGAGCCCATGGATTTCAGCCATGTGTGCGGCCTGGTGTGCCAGTACTTCAAGCTGCTGTCCAAGCGGCCCAGCCGAGCCCTTTATTATGAGCGGAACATCCGCTTCTTCATTGAATTTCTGGTGGATCGGGGGGAGCTGGCCATGGAGGCCCGCCAGGGCGTGGCCTACTACCTGCCCAAGCCCTGACCGCCGCAGGAGGAACACCATGTACGAGACCATCACCCTGCCCAACGGGGCGCGCATCCTGACGGAGCAGATCCCCGGGACCCGCACCGCCGCCCTGGGCTTTTTTGTGGGCACCGGCTCCCGCCACGAGAAGCGGGAGGAGAACGGCGCCGCCCATTTTATCGAGCACATGACCTTCAAGGGCACAGACCGCCGGGATGCCGGTCAGCTGGCCCGGGAGATGGACGCCATCGGCGGCCAGATCAACGCCTACACCACCAAGGAGATGACCTGCTTCTATGCCCGGTGCCTGGACAGCCACCTGGACCGGTGCATGGACCTGCTATGCGACATGCTGTTCCACTCCCGCTTCGACCAGGGGGACGTGGAGCTGGAGCGCGGGGTCATCCTGGAGGAGATCGGCATGTATGAGGACGCCCCCGAGGATCTGGTCCACGAGCGTCTGGCCGCCGCCGTCTATAAAAATCAGCCCCTGGGCCGGCCCATCCTGGGCAAGCCTTCCACACTGGAGAAGATGGATGGGGAATGGCTGCGGGCCTATCAGCGCAGCCACTACCTGCCCGGCTCCATTGTGGTCAGTCTGACGGGAAATTTTCCACAAAGCGCAGTGGAACAGTTGAAAGATCAGCTGTCCCAGCTGTCTGCCGGGGAGCCGGTGAAGGAGAAAAAGGCGGAATACCGCCCCGCCGTCACCGTCCGCCGCAAGGCCATTGAGCAGAACCACCTGATCCTGGCCTTTCCCGCCCTGAGCTACCTGGATCCCCGGCGCTGCCAGCTGGCTGTGCTCAACGCCATCCTGGGCGGCGGGGTGTCCTCCCGGCTGTTCCAGGAGCTGCGGGAGAAGAGCGGCCTTTGTTACAGCGTCTACTCCTACCTGGCCGACCACGCGGACACCGGCATGCTGGGGGTCTACACCGCCCTGAACCGGGAGATGGCGGGGAAGGCCCTCCAGGTGATCCGGGAGCAGATCGAGGATCTGGCCGAGCACGGCCCCACAGCGGAGGAGCTGGACCGGACTCGGGAGCAGGCCAAGGCCAATGTCATCATGGGGCTGGAGTCGGTCCAGGCCCGGATGAGCCACCTGGGGACCAGTGCCCTGCTCTACGGCCGGGTGCGCCAGCCTGACGAGCTTATCGAGCTCTATGACTGCATCACCCGGGAGGAGCTGCGCACCCTGGCTGGGGAGCTCTTCCGGATGCCCCGGGCCTCCCTGTCCGTGGTGGGGCGGACGGAGAAGGCGGAGTGCTACGCGGCCATGCTGCCCAGAACCTGATACAATAGGAAAACTCCCTGAGGATGATTCCTCAGGGAGTTTTTATGTCAAGCTCCTCTTACAGCAGGAGGAGCATGTACGCGGCATAGACGCCGGGCATGAGCAGGCCGGCGCCGCGGGTGAGCACCCGCTTGCGGCAGCAGGCCACCAGCAGGAAGCTGGCAGCGGCCAGCGCAATCAGGGTATCGAACAGGAAGGGCCGGGCGAAGGGGACAGGGATGATCAGGCTGGAGAGCCCCACCACAAAGAGGATGTTGAAGATGTTGCTGCCCACGATGTTGCCAATGGCGATGTCCGCGCTGCCCTTTCTGGCGGCGGTGACAGAGGTGAACAGCTCGGGCAGAGAGGTGCCAAGGGCCACAATGGTCAGGCCGATGAGCCGCTCGCTCAGACCAAAGATCCGGGCCAGATTGGTGGCGGCGTCCACAGCCAGGTCGCTGCCCAGCAGGATCAGGCCCAGGCCCACCACCAGTGCGGCCAGCGCCTGCCACAGCTTCATCTGGTGCATCTCCTCCTCACCGGAGTCCTGCTCGGGGTGCTTGACCGCCATATACAGCAGGTAGCCCAGATAACACAGGAACAGTACGGTCAGGATCAGGCCGTCGGTGGAGGTCACCGACCCATCCAGGCCCAGGACAAACAGCAGAGCGGTAATGCCAATCAGAAAGGGAATTTCGATTCTGACGGTGGACTTTGCCACCTTCAGGGGAACAATGACGGCGGATAAGCCCAGGATGACCAGCACATTCATAATGTTGCTGCCCACAATATTGCCGATGGTGATGTCGGCCGCACCCTTGGACGCAGCGGTGATGCTGACGGCGGCCTCGGGGGCGCTGGTGCCCATAGCCACGATGGTCAGACCGATGATCAGCTGGGGAATGTGGAAGCGGGCGGCGATGTTGCAGGCGCCGTCAACAAACCAGTCGGCACCTTTGACCAGAAGAAAAAAACCGACACACAATAAAAGCAGCTGCAAAAGAATATCCATAATGTTCCTCCTAACCTGGAATGTGTGCAACAAAAAAAGACTCTGCTGCACCTGACGGACAGCAAAGTCTCGCTCATTACTCGCAGGCCGGGTCTGAGACCGAATTGACGACGCTGCGAACACAGTGTTCTGTGGAAGCTACTCCCTTAACTTAATTTTATCTTAGCATGTCCTTTTATCAAATACAATCGCAAATTGCAAGTGCAAGTTGGACACCCCGCACAGTAAAAATTTGTTAGCT
>JAHHSD010000018.1 GCA_020025425.1 Oscillospiraceae bacterium | reverse complement strand
AATCGTGTAACGGCTAATACCCGTTCGAGGGTTCGAATCCCTCTCTCTCCGCCAAGAAAAGCAATGCAGCTTTCGAAAGAAAGCTGCATTGCTTTTCTTCTTCGATCCACCCTCACCAAGATGCTCCGACAATACGAGAGTTAAAAGGAGGAATCAGCATGGCATCCAGACCGGAATTCGTGCAGTATGTTGCCGACCAGTGCGCAGCGGCGGGAGAGATTACCTGTCGGAAGATGTTCGGCAACTATGGGATCTACCTGAACGGTAAAATTTTCGGACTGATCTGCAATGATCAGCTTTTCATTAAGGTGACCCAGCCCGGAAAGGAACTGGCTCCCGATTGTCCCCTGGCCCCGCCCTACGAGGGGGCCAAGCCCCATTTCCTGATTGAGGATCTGGAGGACCGGGAGTTCCTGACCGCCTTCATCACCGCAACCTACGATGCGCTCCCCACACCAAAGCCAAAAAAGAGCGGATGCGCAACATGACCTTTGACTACAAAAAAGCCTGCAAGGCGCTCTATCAGCCGCCCCGGCTTCCGGTGGTCAATGCGGATGCGCTCAGGGACCGTGTGCAGTGATTTTTACATCTGTTTTAATAAAAGGAGCGGCTTTCCTGCGAAAGCCGCTCCTTTTTTACTGTCTTTTCAATCAGAACTGCGCTATTTTTTCTCAAGCAGCGCCAGCTTCTGCGCCCGGGACAGGGACTTGATCTCCGCCTCCCGGCGCAGGGCGTCCGACCGGTCCGCCCGCTCCTCCTGGTACACCAGCTCCAGGGGGCCCCGCCCCCGGGTGTACTTGGCGCCCCGGCCTGCCCGGTGGGCCGCCAGACGCCGCTGGACGTCATCCGTCATCCCGGTATAGAGACTGCCATCCCCGCAGCGCAGAATATAGACAAACCAACCCATCCTATGTACTCCTCTCCCCCGCTCCTTCGGGCCTCCTCCCGATCTTACTCCAACCTGCTCCAAATTTCAATTCCAAACACTGGAATTCCCCTCCGGCCGCAATCTTTAGTTGCCTTTCTCCCCCTGGAGTGGTAGAATAGAGTGATATTATATGGGTAACACATGTGGTGTTGCCTTCATAAAAGGAGCAATATCTATGAGTGAGAAAAAAGTGATGCTCTCCGGCATTCAGCCCAGCGGCGACCTGCATCTGGGCAACTACCTGGGCGCCATCAAAAACTGGTCCGCCCGCGCCGATGAGTTTGACTGCTACTACTTCATGGCCGATATGCACACCATCACCGTCCGTCAGAATCCCGCCGACCTGCGCCGCCGCACCCTGGAGCAGCTGGCCCAGTACATCGCCTGCGGTCTGGATCCTGAGAAAAACACCCTCTTTATCCAGTCCCACGTCCACCAGCACGCCGAGCTGGGCTGGGTGCTCAACTGCTACACCATGTTCGGTGAGCTCAGCCGCATGACCCAGTTCAAGGACAAGTCCGCCAAGCACACCGACAACATCAACGGCGGTCTGTTCACCTACCCCGCCCTGATGGCTGCCGACATCCTGCTCTATCAGCCCGACTTTGTCCCCGTGGGCAACGACCAGAAGCAGCACGTGGAGATCACCCGGGATGTGGCCCAGCGCTTCAACAACATCTACGGCGATGTCTTTAAGCTTCCCGAGCCCTATATCCCCAAGACCGGCGCCCGGATCATGGGCCTGTCCAACCCCGACTCCAAGATGTCCAAGTCCATGCCCGAGGGCTGCGTGTTCCTGATGGAGAAGCCTGAGGACATCCAGCGCAAGTTCAAGCGGGCCATCACCGACAGCGACACCGAGAACTGCGTCCGCTATGACCCCGAGCACAAGCCCGGCGTGGCCAACCTGATGTCCATTTACTCCGCCGTCACCGGCAAGTCCTTTGAGGAGATCGAGCGGGAGTTCGAGGGCTGCGGCTACGGCAAGTTCAAGCCCGCTGTGGGCGACGCCGTGGTGGAGACCCTCCGCCCCATCCGGGAGGAGGCCACCCGCATTCTGGCCGACAAGGCCTATCTGGAGTCTGTCTACCATCAGGGCGCCGAGAAGGCCTCCTATGTAGCCAACAAAACGCTGCGCAAGGTCTATAAGAAGATCGGCTTCGTGGCCCGCTGACCGCGTCCCAGACTCAACGAAAAAGAGGTATTCCAATGCCGATACAAATGCAATCCATCGGCCTGGTGGCCGCTGCGCTGCTGGCCGCAGCGCTCATTTCTCTGGTCACCACCCCAATCGTCAAAAATCTGGCCGTTAAAATCGGCGCGGTGGACGTGCCCCGGGATTCCCGGCGCATGCACGACCACCCCATCCCGCGTATGGGTGGTCTGGCCATTTTCCTTGGCTTTCTGTTCAGCATCCTCATTTTTCTGCCCCTGACCACCCCGCTGCGCGGCATGATGCTGGGCGCTGTCATCATTGTGATCCTGGGTATTTTTGATGATATCTACGCTCTGGGCGCCAAGTTTAAGTTTGTGATCCAGATTGCGGCCGCCCTGATTGCGGTCCTCTCCGGCAACGTCATCAGCCTGCTGTCCAACCCCAACGTGTTCAGCAGCAACCCCTACTGGGAGCTGGGTGTGCTGTCCATCCCCGTCTCCGTGTTCTGGATCGTGGCCATCACCAACGCCGTCAACCTGATCGATGGTCTGGACGGTCTGGCCTGCGGCGTCTCCACCATCAGCTCCCTGACCATGCTGGTCATCGCCCTGGTGGTGTCCGAGCCCCAGGTTGCCCTGCTGATGGCCGCTCTGGCCGGCGCCTGCATCGGTTTTCTGCCCTACAACCTGAACCCCGCCAAGATCTTCATGGGGGACACCGGCTCCACCTTCCTGGGCTTTGTCCTGGCGGTGGTCTCCATCCAGGGCCTGTTCAAGGCGGCCGCCATCATCTCCTTTGCGGTCCCCTTCCTGCTGCTGGGTCTGCCCATCTTTGACACCGGCATGGCCATTGTGCGCCGACTGGCCAAGGGCCAGTCCCCCATGGCTCCCGACCGGGGACACATCCACCACCGCCTCATCGACATGGGTCTGACCCAGAAGCAGGCGGTCGCCGTCCTCTACGTCATCAGCGCCATTCTGGGCCTGTGCGCCGTGGTGCTCACCACCAACGGCGTGGAGAAGGCCATGATGTTCCTGCTGGCCCTGTTCATCATCGGTCTGCTGTGGGTCAAGATGTACCTGGCCCGCGGAAACAGCGATTCCCAGCCCTCCAAGGGGGCGGGCAAGCAAAAAAATTCCGGTAAAGGGGAGCGTGATCCTAAATGAAGCCCATCACTGTTATGACAATTTTTGGCACACGGCCTGAGGCCATCAAAATGGCCCCCCTGGCCCAGGAGCTGGCCCGCCGTCCCCAGATCAACGCCCTGTGCTGCGTCACTGCCCAGCACCGCCAGATGCTGGACAGCGTGCTGGACATCTTCCAGCTGAAGCCCGATTTCGACCTGGACATTATGGAGCTCCGTCAGACCCTGTCCACCATCACCTCCAAGTGCCTGCTGGGGATGGAGGACGTACTCTCCCAGGCCAAGCCTGACCTGATCCTGGTCCATGGCGACACCTCCACCACCTTTGCCGGGGCCCTGGCCGCCTTCTACCACCAGATCCCGGTGGGACATGTGGAGGCCGGTCTGCGGACTTACGACAAGTGGTCCCCCTTCCCCGAGGAGATGAATCGGAAGATGGTGGGCGCCATCGCGGACCTCCACTTCTGCCCCACCGTGGCCAACCGGGACAATCTGGCCCGGGAGAACATCACCCAAAACGTGTTCCTGACGGGAAACACCGTCATTGACGCCCTCAAAACCACTGTGGTGGAGAACTTCACCTTCGGGGAGGAGGTGCTCAACCGGCTGGATTACCAGCACAAGCGGGTCATCCTGGTCACCTGCCACCGTCGCGAGAACTACGGCCAGCCCATGACCAACATTATGACCGCCCTGCGCCGGGTGGCTGACGCCTTCCCCGATGTGGAGCTTGTCTACCCCGTCCACCTGTCCCCCGTGGTCCAGGAGGCCGCCCACAAGTATCTGGACAACCATGAGCGCATCCACCTCATTGCCCCCCTGGCTGTGGACGAGATGCACAACCTGATGGCCCGCTGCCATCTGGTCATGACCGACTCCGGCGGACTCCAGGAGGAGGCCCCCGCTCTGGGCAAGCCGGTGCTTGTCCTGCGCAAGGAGACAGAGCGCCCCGAGGCCGTGGCCGCCGGTACCGTCAAGCTGGCCGGTGTGGAGGAGGGGGACATCTTCTCCATGGCCTCTGAGCTCCTGTCCAACCAGGAGGCCTACAACCAGATGGCCCACGCCGTCAACCCCTATGGAGACGGCCACGCCTGCCGCCGGATCGCAGACGCCATCGAGTGGCATTTCGGTCTGCGTGACGCCGCTCCCGATCCTTTCTGATCGTCAACAGAACAGGAGGTTATTGATGAAAGGCACTCCTCTTTTGCTTGTGATCCTGGCAGCTTTTATTGCCGCACTGAACACCTATCGCGTCTCTGAACTATCCGGTTATACCGCCTTTGAGGTGATCGGCTGTGTGCTGCTGTGGGCCTTTTTTGCAGTCCATCTTATCCGCTACATCAAGCAGAAACGGAACAAATAACCTCTTTCAACAACTGTCAAAGGAGCTGGTGATTTGGAACAGAAAAACCGCTTACTCATTGCCCTGGCCATCACCGGCCTGATGGCAGTGGCCATTTTCACCAGCTTCGGCCGTGGATTTTTCACCAAAAGCATCCCCGAAATCGTCCTGCCCGCCCCGGACACCAGCCAGAGCTCCAGCTCCTCTGTCCCCTCCCCCAGTGCCTCCGATCAGGTCCAGCGGGTGGAGGTCAAGGTGGACACCGTCCAGAGCGTCATCGCCTCCCTGGACCGCAGCCCCAGCTACTTCCGTGAGGTGGAGCTCCAGAGCTTCTGGACCCCTGAGCATTCCACCACCACCACAGTCCGGACCTGGGTGGACGACGGGTGGACCAGGACCACCCAGATCCTCCCCTCCGGCCTGATCCGACACGACATTGTGGGGGACGGCACCCTCTACTACTGGTACGACGGGGAGCGCAGCTGGCGCACCGCCCCGGCGGACAACTGCTCCGCCGATCTGGCCCAGCACATCCCCACCTACGAGACCGTGCTGACCCTGGACCCCCGCTCCATTACAGACGCTGGCTATCAGCTGTGCGGGGATCAGCCCTGCATCTATGTGCAGGTCAAGGGCGAGGTCGCCGGTTATGAGGATCGCTACTGGATCAGCGTGGATAACGGTCTCCTGATCCAGGCGGAGACGCTGGAGGAGGGGGCGCTGATCTACCGCATGACCTCCTTCTCCCCCATCCAGTCCCTGGGTGCGGCGGACATGGAACGCTTTGTCCTCCCCGACGGCGTCACCGTCCTCCACCGCCCATGAGGACTACCGATCCCCATGTCCACCGGACGGCTCCCCGCCGTCCGGTTTTTTTCCACCCAGACCCAGCAGGATCATCAGGCCCAGGGTAATGACCAGGTCCAGATTGTCCCCCTCGGTGAGGAGAAAGAGGACGATGAGCATGAGCAGGATGTCCCCGGTGTCGATCTCATCCAGTCCCAGGGCACCCAGCAGGGTTTTCAGCCCGCCGGACTTGTCCCGCTCCAAAAATTCGCCCAGTTTCCCCAGCTTCAGCCCATCCAGCATCCCGCCAAGGGGAGAGTTCCCGCTGTCCTGTCTGGGCTGCCGGCCTTCGGATGCTCCGCCGCCCTCCACCTGGACATACTTGGGGTCGGGACCTGAGCACTGGGTCTCCTCATTCACTTCCACCCGGGTGTGGCCCTCCCCATTTGGGATATAGCGGTTATACACGCCCTTCTCCCTCCTCCCGCACGGCATCGAACAGCACCCGGATTACCCGGGACAGCCGGGCGATCTGGATGGCCCGGTCCAGCTTCTCATACCGCTCCTCTCGGACAAAGGGGCGCAGATCCCGCAGCAGCGCGGTCTTGCGGTCATCCTCCCGCTGAAATTCCCGGATGGCCCGCATCCCCAGCTGGATGAGCCGGGGGTCCAGACCGCTCATCAGAGCGGACAGGGGATCGGCGGCCGGGGCCGCAGGCTGATTGGATTGGCATGAATTGGGCGGGGATGCCTGCTCCCCCTGCTCCGTCTCCTCCGCCGGTCCATTGCTCTGCTGGGTCCCGCCCCCGCTCAGGGACTGGGCCAGGGCCATGATCTGACCCATGGCCTCCTGATTGCCCAAAATGGCCCCCAGCTGATCTTCAAATTCTCCCACGGGTCTCCCTCCTCCCCTGCCGCCGGAGCGTCACTTGGTCAGTCCGCTCTCTCTGGCCTGCTCATTGATCCGCTGGATCAGCGCCGCGCCCTCCTGGGTGCTCATCAGCTGCTTCATCCGCTTCATCAGCGCCGCGGGACTGCCCGACGCTGCCGCCTGGGCCTCCTCCTCTACCCCGCCGCCCTGCCGCAGTAGGGCCATCAGCCGCTGGGCATCGTCCGTCTGGGCCAGCTTGGAAATGGCCTCCTTGTTCTTCAGCAGCTCGGACGCCTGCTGGCTGGGCCCGGCCCCCTGCGTGTTATGATCTTTCATATCCCATTCCTCCTCCATTTGATCGTACCCCAGTATATGCTGGGAAAGAAATAAGGTGACCAATTTTGAAAATCATCGTATTCTCCGATTCCCACCGCAGTCTGTCCGGCATGCTGGACACCGTGGTCCGGGAGGCCCCTGACCTGGTCCTCCACCTGGGCGACCTTCTCTGCGACGCGGAGGAGCTGTCCTACGCCTATCCCCAGCAGCGGATGGTCAGCGTTCCCGGCAACTGCGACGGCTGGACCACGGAACCCGCCATCCGGCGCATCCGCGAGGAAGGCCGCACCATTCTCCTCTCCCACGGCCATCTGTGGCATGTGAAGCAGGGCTGCCACCTGGCCATGCTGGAGGGCCGGAAGGCCGGGGCGGACATCCTGCTCTTCGGCCACACCCACCAGCCCTACTGCCAGCAGCAGGAGGATGGTCTGTGGGTGATGAACCCCGGTCCCGCCAGCCGCAGCTACGGCCGGATCCTCCTCACCGGGGACAGCATCCGCTGCGAGCTGGCCCAAATGCCTTAGCCCCAGACATCAACCTTATAAGCAGACTCCGGGAAAACCGCAGGGGGTGCGCCATTGGGTGCACCCCCTGTAAAAATTTTTTCCATGCGTTGACCAAAGCCCCCGCTCAGGCATGTATAGAGTGAAAGGAGATGATCCCATGAGCCAATCCGTCCGATCCCCGGCGGAGGTGGATACGATGGTCCGAACCTATGGCGACATGCTATTTCGGATCTGTCTGTCCATTCTGAAAAACCCCAGCGACGCCGAGGACGCCGTTCAGGACACCGCAATCAAGTATATGCAGAAGTCCCCGGTTTTTCTGGAGCCGGAGCACGAAAAGGCATGGCTGATCAAGGTTGCCGTGAATGAATGCCGGATCACCAGACGGTTCTGGAGCCGCCACCCCCAGATCAGCATGGACGAGCTCCGGGACTGCATCCCCAGCCCGGAGCCGTGCGAAATCGTGGAATCCCTGCTGGCCCTGCCGGACGGGGTGCGGATCGTCATGGTCCTGCACTATGTGGAGGGATACCGCACGGAGGAGATCGCACCCATGATCGGGCGCTCCGCCTCCGCTGTGAAAATGCGGCTCCAAAAGGGGCGGAAGCTGCTGGAACAAACGTATCGAGAGGAGCGATCATCTTATGGTGAGAGAAAACAAACTGAAGGAATCGTTTGAACTGATCCATCTGTCAGAGGAGGCCAAAACCCGCATCACAGCCAACTGCGTGAACGGCAGTCAGGCTCCCCGCACCAGGCGCACCTCCCTGCGTCTGGCGGCCATAGCGGCGGCCGCTGCCATGCTCTCCATCTCAGTTTTTGCTGTGGGCAGCCGGATCTTCTACCACGACAAATCGTACCAGGACACAAGCCAGATCCCCGACGACCCCGGTGTGTGTCTCTCAGCACCCAACGCGTCGGCCCGGGTCGGGACGCCACTGGAGGAACAAGACTTCACCTTCAAGGCCCGGACCTGGAATACCGACAAATACCTGGGCGGCGGAACCGGCCATCGTAATTGGCAGTCCATGAAGGTGCTGACCGCCCAGGGCCCCCTCTGGTCCCGGAATGTCTTTGCGGAGGATGGGGCCGTCAAGACCGAGTATAATGCAAAGGACCTGGCCAGCTTCCAGGACGTGCCCTTCCAGCACATCTCCGCTGATTTTGCCGGACTGGCCCAGCGATACAATTTTATTCCGGACTCCAGCTATGGTTGGACCATTCAAGATCATCGGGGCCAGAATGACGGTGAGTGTTTCCTGTCTGCCTGCGCCGGCACACAGCCCGACTCGTGGTTCAAGCTGTCGGCTGTGTACGATCCCAGCTTCGATTACAGCAACACCTCCTACTTCCAGGAGGGGGTCTATGACCAGTCCTACTTCTATTCCACCTCTGACGGCTATGTGTTCCTGATCCAAACCTTTGGGGACAGCATCTGGGCCGACTGCTCCACAAAGCACACCAATTTCTCACTCTATGGCAACTTTGTCAGCACCGACGAGGTGGAGGATTTCCTGGACCACCTGAACCTGAAGCTGGAAGATTAACGAAAAAGGGATCTGCCGCATTCTCTGCGGCAGATCCCTTTTCTGCTTATGGAATCAATATTGTGTTCCCAGCTGCTTCAAGGCGTGGCTGCGGTCCAGCACCAGATAGACCGCCGTGGCGGCCACCAGGCCGAACAGGCCCTGGACCACATTGCCCGGGATAGACGCTGCGGCAGCCAGGCCCTTGCCCAGCAGCAGGCCGGCATATCCAAAATACCCCAGCACCATGATCAGCTCAGCCACCACGCCGCTGACCACCTGGGCGGTCACCAGCTTAGCCGTCTGCTCCCCCCGCAGGGCGCGGAAGATCAGTCCGGCGGCCACACCCATGGCCAGCTTGATCACCAGGGTTCCGGGGGCATAGTGGGCGTAGCTGAGCAAAATATCGGCCAGCATGGAGCCGATGCCCGCAGCCGCTCCGCCGTACAGGGGACCCAGCACCCAGGCGGCCAGCAGGACAGCACAGTCGCCCAGATTGACATAGCCCTGCATGGGGGATGGCACCTGGACCACCATCGTCATCACTGTGGTCAGGGCGGTGAACAGTGCCGCCAGCACCAGCTTTTTGATCTTTTCATCTCTCATTTTACCTAAACTCCTTTGAGCCCCGTCCAAAACGGGTCTTGCAATTTTGACTGTCTTGTATTTTAATAGAAACTGATATGAATAAAAGGCCCAATATAATACTTTTTTATAGGACCAGATTGGAGGACCCATGCTGACCTATGATCTGGAGTGCCGGGGAAGCCTGCCGCTCTACGACTACCTCTACCACTGCATCAGGGAGGACATTCTCTCCGGACGGCTGGCGCCCGGAGAGCGGCTGCCCTCCAAGCGCAGCCTGGCCGCCCATCTCCAGGTGGGGGTGGTGACGGTGGAAACCGCCTACGCCCAGCTGTGCGCCGAGGGCTACCTCTATGCTCAGGAGAAGCGCGGCTACTATGTCAGTCAGCTGGAGCTTCAGCGCCCCCTGCCCCCTCCGACCCATCCGGCCCTGGAAGCCGCCCCCGCCGAGGACCGGGAGCCCCGGCTGCTAAATCTGTCCGGCGGGGGCGGCGAGACGGAGGGCTTTCCCTTCTCCGTCTGGGCCAGGCTCATGCGCCAGGTGCTCTCGGAACGGGGCCCCGCTCTGCTGCGCTCCATCCCCCACAACGGGGTCCCCGAGCTGCGCCAGGCCATCTCCGACTACCTCTACCGGTTCCGGGGCATCTCCGCCTCCCCGGAGCAGATCGTGGTGGGGGCGGGTACGGAGTACCTCTGCAATCTGATCGTCCAGCTGCTGGGCCGGAACAAGGTCTATGGTCTTGAGGACCCGGGCTACCCCAAGGCGGGGCGGATCTACACCCTGAACGGGGCCAGGTGCGTCCGCATCCCCATCGACCGCCTGGGCGCCCCCCTCCAGACAGTGGCGGAGAGTGGGGCCCAGGTCCTCCATCTGTCCCCCTCCCATCAGTTCCCCACCGGGGCAGTCACCCCCATCGCCCGGCGGCAGGCTTTGCTGTGCTGGGCCTGTGAGGAGGAGGGGCGGTACATCATCGAGGACGATTACGACAGCGAGTTCCGCTTCACCGGACGCCCCATCCCCCCCTTGCAGAGTATCGACCGGGTGGGCCGGGTCATCCATATCAACACCTTCTCCCGGACCCTCTCCCCCGCCCTGCGTATCAGTTACATGGTCCTGCCCCCCAGTCTCCTGCCCACTTACCAGCAGCAGCTGGGCTTCTACTCCTGCACCGTCTCCGCCATCGAGCAGTACACACTGGCCCGTTTCCTCACCTCCGGTTCCTTTGAGCAGCACCTGAACCGCACCAGGCTCCTCTATCGGGCCAAGCGGGACCAGGTGATCGACACGCTGCGCAAAAGCTCCCTCTCCTCCCGCTGCCAGATCAGCGGGGAGACTATGGGGCTCCACTTCCTCGCTGCACTGGACACCACCCGCACCGACAGCGAGCTGGCCCGTCTGGCTCAGAACGCCGGACTTCGGCTCTCCTTTCTCTCCCAGTACGCCTCCCACTCCCTGTCCCAGTGGGACCACACTCTGGTCATCAATTATCCCGGCGTGGACCTGGAGCAGATGGCCCGGGGGCTGGAGCAGCTGGCAGAGCTGTTATGACGCATGCAAAACCCCGGAGCCGGGCGGCTGAGGATTCAGCCCGCCCAACTCCGGGGGTTCCTGTTTTGATGTCTCCGGGAGCCCGGTATTCCATAGGCGCTGCGCTCCCGTCGCTGATCAGCCCTGCTTCTCAGAGACTGCAGCAAGAGCCTGACGAAATACCGCAGCACTCTTATCAATATCTTCTCTGGTCGTGGTATAGGAACAGACACTGAGCCGAATCAGGGGTTCCCCGCGATGCTCACAACCGCTGCACCAGCAAACCCCGCTGTTCTGGACCAGCTTCAATACCGCTGCTGTTTTCTCTGGCGTGTCGCACTTCACAACGGCCTGATTGAACACGGCGGGGGCCGGCACGATGAAACCGGCCTTCTTCAATTCCTGCGCAAAGTAGGCGGCGTGATCGCACATGGCGTCAACCATCTCTTCCACTCCCCGGCTGCCCAGAGACTTCAGGGCCGCCCACAGCGGCACAGCCCTGGCCCTGCGGGACATATCTGTCGTATAGCTGGCGCCATCCCGGCACTGACTGCTGTATTGAATATAGCTTCCATTGAATTGCAGCGCAGACGCCAGGCACTCCCTGCTGCGGCACAGCACAATGCCGCAGTCATAGCCGGCGTTCAGCGTCTTGTGTGCATCCAGGGACCAGGAGGACGCCTTCTCCAGCCCGGCCACCAGAGGATATTGTCTGCGGGAGGCCGCCGCCCACAATCCAAAGGCGCCGTCGATATGGACCCATGCTCCGGCCTGATTGGCCCGGTCACAGAGGGCGTCGATGGGGTCATATGCGCCGCCGATCATATTGCCGGCCTGCAAAATCAGCAGGGTATGGTCATCCAGCTCCGGCAGACAGTCCAGCCGCATCCGGCCGCGGTCGTCGGTAGGAACCACTTCTACATCTTCCCCGCCAATCCCCAGCACGGAAAGCGCTGCCTTGACAGACGCATGGGCCTCCTCCCCCAGCACCACCCGGATCGGCGGAGCATTGCGCAGACCCTGTTGGGGCAGATTCCAGCCCTGGCGGCGCAGAAGTTCATTCCGGGCCGCGGCCAGGGCACAGATAATGGCGTTGGAGGAGCCGGTTGTCAGCCCCATCGCCGTTCCCTCCGGCAGATGCAGCAGGTTCACCATCCACCGCTCGCACAGGTCCTCCAGACGCGCTGCGACGGGCGACATCACATACAGGGCGCTGTTCTGGTTCCAGGTATCCGCCACCCAGGCGGCAGCATGGGCCGCCGGGAGCAGATTTCCGTTGACAAACCCAAAATATCTGCTGCCCATATTGCCGGTGGTTGCCGCCGACCCGCAGCGGTGGAGCAGACTTAAGATATCCTCCGGCGAGGTCCCCTCCTCTGAAAGAGGCTCCTCAAATTCTGAAAGGACAGACAGGGCTTCTTCTGTGGGATACGGCGGCCGTTCCCCGGCGGCGTCCAAATAGGCGCAGGAATATTTCATTGCCTGCTTCAATAAAAGACGATACTGTTCATCCAAGTTTATTCACCTCTTTGATATACTGTTTTTAATGCTCAATTCCCCGGCGCTGTACAGCGCCGGGGAATTGCTGTCTAAACTTTGGGTACGGGAGACGACTCAGGCCTGCTTCCCCGTTTCATAGTATCGCTTCATATCCTCCGCAGGGACCATGCTTCCACCTGTGGCCCAGACCAGATGGGTGGCCTGACCAAGCTCCTCCAAACCGATCCCGCTGCGGGCAGGATAGGCGGAGAGCACAGGGTCCTTGGCCAGCAGCACCGGGCCGTACATCCCCGCCAAAGCACTGGGCTCCAGCCAGATGTCCTCCTGATCTGCCAGCTCGGCCAGCAGGTGGAACATCCGGCTGTCCTCCAGGGAGTAGCAGCCGCTCATAAAGGGCGCCATCACTCCGCCGACGAACCCGGAGGCCCGGCCTACGGCCAACCCGTCTGCCACGGTCAGGTTATCGATCCCAAGATCCTGCACGCTGATCTCACTGTTCAGGCCAGTGGCCATCCCCAGCATCATGCAGCAGGAGTGCGTCGGCTCGGCAAAGAAGCAGTGGACTGCATCCCCAAACACCATTTTGAGCCCGAAGGCCACGCCGCCGGGGCCTCCGCCTACGCCGCAGGGCAGATAGACAAAGAGTGGGTGCTGTGCATCTACGGCGATTCCAGCCTCAGCCAGCTGCTTTTTCAGCCGCAGGGCCGCCACAGAATAGCCCATGAACAGCGTCTTGGAGTTTTCGTCGTCCACAAAGTGGCAGTAGGGATCGTCCTTGGCCTGCTCCCGCCCCTCGGCGACGGCAATGCTGTAATCGGACTGATACTCCACCACATTGACATGCTTGCTGCGCAGCATATCCTTTTTCCACTGCCGCGCATCCGCCGACATATGGACGGTCACCTGGAAACCCAGCTTGGCGCTCATAATGCCAATGGAAAGCCCCAGATTGCCGGTGGAACCAACTGCCATGGAGTACTTGGAGAAGAGCTTCCGGAACTCCGGGGAGTCAAACACCTCATAGGAGTCGCCCTCGTGCAGCAGTCCGTTCTCCAGGGCGATCCGTTCCGCTGTGGCCAGCACCTCGTAAATACCGCCCCGGGCCTTGATGGAACCGGAGATGGGCAGACTGCTGTCCAGCTTTACCCAGAGCTCGCCGGGAATCTCCTGTTTGTACTCCTCCTCCATGCAGTTCTGCATCGCGGGGATCTTGCGGATGGGGGACTCAATGATGCCGCCATCGGGCGCCGTCTCCGGGAAGGCCACCCGAAAATAGGCGGCAAACCGGTCCAGCCGATCGCTGGCATCCTGTATATCCGACATGGTCAGAGGGCAGGCCGCGGCCGCCTGTTCAAAGGGCAGCTTGCCGGGATTGATCCAGGCCGTCTCCTTCAGCGTGCGGATCTCTGTCATAATGGGAAATTCCTTCTCCCACTGGGCGATGGACTTCCCTTGAATCAGCTTTTCAGAAACCATTTCTATCACCTTTTCATCATGAAACTGGAAGTGCGGGATCAGAACAGGCCGGGCAGGACTCCGGCAAACATATTCAGCAGCAGCACCACACCAAATGCCACAAAGGCTGCCAGCGTGGTGGAGTAGGTGGTGGCGCTGAAGGCCTCTTTGACCGTCAGGTCGTTGTACCGGGCAGGCAGCCAGAAGGCGGCGTCAGTGGGCAGGGTCAGGCCCACAGTGCCCACGCAGATGGCCAGACCCACAACCACAGGAGAGAAGCCCATGGCCACAGCAGAGGGGCCCACGATGGACATGGTGGTCAGCATGGCCACCGTGGCGGAGCCCACAGCCGCGCGAATGATCATCGCCAGCGCAAAGGCCAGGAGGAGGATGGGGAAATTGAAGCTGGAGAGCAGCTCCACCAGGGCCTCGCCCAGGCCGCTCTTCTGGAGGATCATGCCGAAGCAGTTGCCGCAGCCGATGACCATAAGAATGTTGCCCATGGAGTCGGAGACCTTGTCAATGTACTTCCACAGCGTCTCGCTGACCTTGGGGACCAGATACTTGTGCAGCACAACGCCGGTCACCAGCATGGCGATGAACAGAGCCACATTGTTGTTGCCCACAAAGTTGAACACGATCCGGAGCATGCTGTCCTCAGGCAGCATCACGGAGCAGATGGAATTGATGATGATCAGCACGATGGGGAAGGCGATCAGGCCCAGAGTCAGGCCGGCAGAAGGCTTGCTGGGGTCGGCCTTCAGCAGCTCCGCATCATTGAGGATCTCCTCCGCGGCGGCCTTGCCGGCGGCCCGGTCCTCCTTGCTGCTTCTGCGGTTCATAACGTTGGCATACTGCCAGCCGCACAGCAGGCTGGCGGGCAGAGAGACGAGAATGCCATAGATAATGAACCAGCCCACGTTTGCGCCGATCTGGCCTGCAACGGCCAGAGGGCCTGGGGTGGGGGCCACAACGCAGTGGGTCAGCAGCAGACCGGTAAACAGCGCAGCCACATAGGCGGCGGTCTTTTTCTTGGTGAACTTCTGCAGACTGCTCACCAGGGGGCTGAGGGTGATGTAGGCAGAGCCGAAATACACGGGGATGGAGACGATATAGCCCGCAAGGTTCAGGGCCAGCATGTCGTTTTTCTTGCCAAACGTGCGCAGCAGGCCCTTGGCCAGCTCCTCCATGCCGCCGGAGTCACCCAGCATCATGCCGAAGATGCCGCCAAAAATAATCAGCAGACCAATGGAACTCATAATTGCGCCGAAACCGCTGGTCAGATAGCCCAGAGTGTCGTTCAGCGGCATACCGCACAGCATCGCCATAACAATGGCGCAGGCAAACAGGGCAACGCCGGGGCTAGTTTTAAATTTGATCAGGGCCACCAGCAGGATGGCCATTGTGATCACAAACGCAAGCAACACATTCATCAAAAGTTCCTCCTCAAAACAAACACTTATGCGTTGTGCCGGATCATTTTACCGGGATAACGGCCGGTGAACTGCTTATCATGATAGACCACTTCTCCGTTGACAAACACATAGTCGATTCCCTCCGTAATGCTGTTGGAGTGATCGTAGGTGGCGGTATCCCTCAGGTTCTCATAGTCAAAGATCACCAGGTCTGCGTCGTAACCCTCTTTAATCAGGCCCTTGTTCTTCACGGACAGATACTTGGCGGTGAGGCCGGTCATCTTGTGTACAGCCTGCTCCAGGGTCAGGATGCCCTTCTCCTTGACAAAATAGGTGATGACATGGGGGAAGGTGCCGCTGGCGCGGGGGTGGCCCTTTTCCTGCCAGCTGCGGGTCAGGCCGTCGCTGCCCACGATGCAGTAGGGGTCCTGGATGATCTCGCAGACGTCCTCGTCACACATGCTGGAGTAGACGCCGCCGGTGGAGCAGTTGTTCTCCTGACACAAATCAAAGAACGCCGTCCACGGGTCCTTCCCCACCAGCTCGGCGTACTCCGAGATATAGCGGCCCTCGGCCTCGGGGGTCTTGGCTGCGGAGTAGACGTACACGCCATCAAAGCCGCCTGCATTCAGGTAGTAGTTATCGTACTCGGTGGCGGGATCGGACATCTCCGCCTTCAGCTGGGCCCGGAACTTGGGGTCCTTCAGCTTGTCAGTCATAGACGCAAAGCCATTGGAGAAGTGCCAGGGGGGCATACAGGCGTTGAGCGTGGTCATGTTCCGTGTATACGGATACTGGTCGCAGATCACGGGGATTCCCTCATCATTGGCCTCATGGATCAGGCGCAGAGTCTCCTTCTGCTTGCCCCAGTTGGGCTTGCCCAGCATCTTGTGGTGGGAGATATCCACCTGGACCCCCGCCTGGCGGCCCACGTTGATGGTCTCCTTCACCGCATCCACGATGAAGTTCGCCTCGTCACGCATATGGCTGGCATAGGTGCCGTTGAAGGGGGCGATCACCTTGGCAAGCTCGATGATCTCCTTCTCCTCCGCATAGCAGCTGGGCGTGTAGATCAATCCGGTGGAGAAGCCGGCGGCGCCGGACTCCATGGCCTCCCGCAGAACACCCTTCATGGTGTCCAGCTCCTTGTCGGTGGCAGGGCGGTTCTCCATCCCCATGACGGCGATCCGCAGGCTGCTGTGGCCAATGTACATTTTGGCGTTGGCCGTTTTCTTCTGCGCATCGGCATACTGGAGGTAGCGGGCATAGCTGGTCCAGTTTTTCATGTCCTCGGGGAAGCTTGTGGTCCCCATGGACAGCAGCGTCTGCACCGCATCCAGGTTCTTCGGATCCACAGGTGCCATGGACAGGCCGCACTGTCCCACGATCTCAGTGGTCACGCCCTGGGTGGTCTTGAACAAATGCGCATCCTCGGTGCCCAGGATCAGATCGCCGTGGGAGTGGGCGTCGATAAAGCCGGGTGAAACACAGCGGCCGGCCGCGTCAATAACCTGAGCGGCTTCCTCGTTTCCCTGACACATGACGATCTTGCCATCCTGAATCCCAATGCTTCCGATATAAAAGGGGGCGCCGCTTCCGTCGATGATTTTTGCGTTCTTGATCAAACAGTCTAACATAAATGACATCCTTTCCTCGTCCACTGTTCTGAAGCTCCTTTGGACAGTTCCGATATAAACCCCTGTTAATCTTTCTTTTTAATGTTAATTTATAATTAACACCTTTGCGTTATTTTTGTCAATAGTAATTGATCTACTTAAGATTTTTTTGTTTATTATTGTGGATATCACTCTCTCTTTTTGTGTAATTAGACGTAAAATTAATTTATACTGAAGTTTATATCAAGTAATTCAGATTATTTTTATTAAATGTTAATTTAAAATATTAACATCATTTAATTTTATGAATGAAGTACTTTGCAGGGCAAAGTTTTCGTGATATGATTGATTTGTAAAAATTGGTGTGGATCAAGTCACACCTTTTATTTTGGAGGAAATCGTGGAAGAACTGAACCTCGGTAAAAAGATTCAAAAACTTCGGATAGAAACCGGACTGTCCGCCCGTAAGCTGGCGACCCTTGCAAATATTACCCCGTCCATGCTGAGCCAAATTGAAAACGATCAGGTGAATCCGTCAATCAACACCCTGCGGGCCATTGCCCAGGTGCTGAATACTCCCCTCTACACCTTTTTCAAGGAGGGCCCCACATGCAGCCCCATCGTCCATCCTGACGACCGCCGCATGATCGGGTTAAAAGGTGAGCCCGATGTGCGCTACGAGCTTTTGACCCAGGATATGCGCGGCTCCATCGAGTTCTGTGTTATGGTCATTCCAGGACAGCGCAGTTCCTATCGGGATATCCAGAGCCACGCCGGTGAAGAGGTCGCATATATGCTGGCAGGCGAAGCTGTGGAGCTCGACCTGGACGGTACGCTTTACCGAATGGAAGTGGGCGACAGCGTAAGAATTCCGGCCAATACCCCTCACGTATGGAATAATCCCACCAATGTTCCTGTAAAAGTGATTTTTGCCATTACACCGCCGACTTTTTGATGGATCGGTCATCATTGCCCGATTCGGCATAGACCCAGCCGCGGCCCGGCCTCAGCGTAGCCTGAAGGCATAAACAGAAACATTTAAAAACAGCTGATCGTGCAGGCAATCAACACCTGTACGATCAGCTGTTTGTCGTTTCAGCATATATCCAACACACTAAAACTTGACAAATAAGGCAACTTGTATTTGGAATCGGACAATCCGCTTTATGGTATTGACTTATTTAGCATTTTAGCTATAATGAAAAATAAAAAGGAGGTGTTCTCAATGAATGATGATTTTTTCAGGCATTGGCCAATCCATATCGCAGAGAAATCATTAAAATGCTCAAATGGAAGAATATGAACGCAGGTGAAATAGCCGAGCATTTCAACATATCCCAACCCTCTATCTCCAGACATTTGGATGTTCTGAAGAGAGCAGAAATTGTCACATCCGAAAGAAAAGCAAACCAAATTATATATTCACTGAATCTTTCTGTGATGCAGGAGATGTATATTGAACTAAACAACTTTTTTGACATCAAAACAGAAAAGAGGGATACGAGCTGTGAATATGAATAAAACAAGGGGACTAATTATTGTCCTTTCCCTTTTAGCATTGGCATCTTCATTTGCCTTTGAAAATAAATGGGTTACACTATCTCTGATGACCATTTGCACACTTGCAGCCGTTGCAACTCTTTACAGGCATTTGGGAGATTTGACGGATATATCTTCGGATAACCCGAAGATGAATACATTAAAAACTGTAACGATCTTCAATATCAGTATTTTAGTTGGTTGTGTGATTTTCGCTATTTTAACAGGAACAGATGTGATCAGGTTAGATAACGACGGAAAATATTTTGCGGCCGCCATTGTTGCCGCTGTGCTACTGTTTACCGGAAATATTGCGCCAAAACTTCCATTTAGCAAACACACCGGACTTCGTTTACCATGGACTGTAGCAGACGAGGGAACTTGGATCGTTGCTCATAGGATTTTAGGATATGTTTCTATTCCGTTGGCCCTTATATATCTTGCAGGAGTGTCTGCTATTCCAGATTTCAAGTTATGGACTTTGATGATTATTGCACTTTGGGTTGGGATTCCAGGCGGATTATCCTATGTTTTCTTTGGAAAAAGAAAGTGATCGATATATCCGAATATATCTGACACCCCCTCTCATTACAAACAATGCATAAATATTTGCAATGCGGCATAATCAGGTATCATACGGCCCCCTTCTTCGTCCGCACTTTCCCCTGAAATACTCTTCAGCCTGTCAACCATTTGCCCATTGCTGGGAAGTCTGATCAATTCACACTGAGAAATTCTTTTCTTCAACAATAGGCACAATCATGCTGCGGGCAAACGATGCCCTGTCCTCACATACAACCATATTCTTTCGCACCTTGCCCCGTCAATTCCTCGCCCTGACGCTTCACGCGCTTTTCCGGTTCTATATAAAAACGCTCCGACGTGGTCATTGATCCCAGCCGTTTTCCAGGCAGGATCTTGTCTGTGATACGGCTGATGGTGCTGTCGGAGACAGAAATGCCGCAGATATCCTGAATGTGGGACTCGATACCGCCTGTGGTCATGCCCTTGGCATACATGGAGCGGATTTTTTCTCCATGTCCTGGCTGATCTTTTTCAGCATCCAGCCCGCCTCCAGGCCATTCTCCATCTCTTGTGTTCTCCCTTTACAAACAGGCCACATTTTTGTAACCGCGTGGGTTTTCTCCGCTGTCCGCTGCGGAGGAGGCAGGCCGTACAGATGCTGGAGCAGTACCTTTTTGAACAGCACCACAGGGTCAACACCTGGGCGCCCATTATCCTCGCAGTACTTGGGATTTATGTGCACAAGGGCACGATCAACAGCAAAGAAAAACAGGCAGAAAGCCTCGTTACAACGAGTATTCTGCCTGTTTTACATATAAAATTTCAGTCCAGCAGCGCCAGTATCTCAGGGAAAATTTCCAGGCTCCGCTTTAAAATGCCGTGCATCTGCGCAATCGCAATCCCGTAATTGACAATCGGCACATCAGACGCCCCGGCTGCCCCAATGCGATGCTTCATTTCCTTTTCATTCAGCATGCAGCCGCCGCAATGCACCACGAGGTCATACGGCGCAAGCGTCTCGGGAAATTCGCCGCCTGAGGTAAAGGCATAGTCGGGATTTGCGCCGGTAAATTCATGAATCCAATGCGGAATCTTGACCGAGCCGATATCACCGCATTGCCGATGATGGGTGCAGCCCTCGGAAATCAAAACGCGGTCGCCGTCCTTGAGCGCGGATAGCTTGGCTGCTGCCTGCACCAAGGGGATCAGCTCGCCCTTATAGCGCGCAAACAGAATGGAAAACGAGGTCAGCAGAACATCTTCCGGAACCATGTTAGCAACGCGCCCGAATGCCTGCGAATCTGTAATGACCAGCCGGGGCTTTTCCTTCAGCGCGTTTAATGTTTGCGTAAGCTCGGTATCCCGGCAGGACACCACTGTGCAGCCCGCCTCCAAAATGTCCCGAATGGTTTGCTGCTGCGGTAAAATCAGCCTGCCCTTGGGTGCCGCCGCATCAATCGGTATCACCAGAACGACAACATCGCCCGGCTCCAGAAGATCCGCCACAATATGCTTTTCGCTCCCCTTTATCTCTCGGAACGCGCCCAGCATTTCCTTTAACGCATGGACGCCCTCTCCGGTGGCCGCACTGACGCAAATCTCATTTTTGCCGCACGCCGGACGCGTTTCCAGCAAATCTGCCTTGTTCCATGCCAGCACATAGGGCAGATTGCGTTCCTTGAACAGCTTGAGCAGGGCTTCATCCTGTTCGGATATGCCCCGACAGGCATCCACAACCAGCACAGCAATATCTGTCTGACGCAAAATATTCTGTGCCTTTTGGATGCGCAGCGCACCCAGCTCGCCCTCGTCGTCCAGCCCCGGCGTGTCGATGATCAGCACCGCGCCCAATGGCAGCAGCTCCATCGCCTTTTTCACAGGGTCGGTGGTCGTGCCCTTTACATCAGAAACAACGGACAATGCCTGCCCGGTCACAGCATTGACAAGGCTGGATTTACCGGCATTGCGAAGCCCGAAAAAGGCAATATGAACACGCTCCGCCCCGGCTGTATCATTAAGACTCATAATATTCCTCCCATTTGCAATGCTGCGGGCATCCTATCAGAAATTGAAATCACGGCGGTTGGAATTGCGAATATCTGCGATGTTCTGTTCGGCGATGCTATGCACCCTTTCGTTCGGGATCTTGGCCAGTTCCCGCTGGATGACCTCATACCCAAGCTTCTTGGTTTCGGGAGACGCATAATCCTCCAGATATTCTGAAAGGGTCATCAGTGCATTCGGGTGACAGCAGTTTAGGATTTGTCCGGACTTACACAGGCTCATAAAGCGGTCGCCTGTGCGCCCCTTGCGGTAGCAGGCAGTGCAGAAGGATGGAATATGATTGTTTTCCATCAGCCAGCGGACAACCTCATCCAGCGTGCGCTGGTCGGATACGTCGAACTGCTCGGAATCGTGCGGGCGCTCGTTCTCGGTGTAGCCGCCCACCGAGGTACGGGACGCGCCGCTTGCCTGCGAGATGCCCAGACTGAGCAGCCGCGTGCGCACTTTTTCGGATTCTCTTGTCGAGACAATCATGCCGGTATACGGCACCGCAAGGCGAATACAGGCGACAATCTTTGCAAAGGTATCATCATCAATGCCGTTGTCGAAGGAATCCGGGTCGATATCATCCGCACGCTTGAGACGCGGCACGCTGATCGTATGCGGACCGACACCGTGAACGGCTTCCAGATGCTCAGCGTGCATCAAAAGACCGGCAAACTCATATTTATACCGCTCAAGACCGAACAGAACACCCAAGCCTACGTCGTCAATGCCGCCCTCCATCGCACGATCCATCGCCTCGGTGTGGTAAGCGTAATCATGCTTTGGGCCGGTCGGATGCAGCGCCTCATAGCTTTGCTTGTGATAGGTTTCCTGAAACAGAATATAGGTGCCGATACCGGCATCCTTGAGCTTGCGGTAATTCTCCACAGTCGTTGCGGCGATATTGACATTGACGCGGCGGATATCCCCGTTTTTATGATGCACGCCGTAAATCGTCTTGATGCTCTCCAAAACATATTCGATCGGGCAGTTCGCCGGGTCCTCGCCCGTTTCGATTGCCAGGCGCTTGTGCCCCATATCCTGCAGCGCCAGCACCTCCGCACGAATCTCCTCCTGCGTCAGCTTTTTGCGGGCAATCGTCTTGTTTTTCGCATGATAAGGGCAGTAAACGCAGCCATTGATGCAGTAATTCGACAGATAGAGCGGCGCGAAAATAACAATGCGGTTACCGTAGAACGCAAGCTTAATTTCCTGCGCGATTTTGTACATTTCCTCGATTTTTTCCGGGTTTTCGCACGCGAGCAGCACGGACGCCTCCCGGTGATTGAGTCCCGCGCAGGTGTAGCCCGTCTTGGTCTTTTTCGGGCGCGCTTTTTCGAGAATCGCATCAATCAGCGCATCATTGTCCTTATTCGCTGCGGCATAAGCCAAGGTTTCCTGAATTTCCTCGTCATTGATAAACTCCTCTGCCTTGAGGGAGCTCGGATTATAGTTTGCCATATCTCTTTCTTCTCCTTTATAGTTTGCTGTCACCGCGGTCCACAACAATTTTGTAGCCGATCGCGTCCATGCGGTCTTTTAAATCCCTGAGGTTTTGTGCTGCCTCAGGCCCGCTGGAAAGCTTGTTATTATAAAGCATATACTTATCCCGCACATTGGCAGGCGACAGGTTCGGCATAATGACATTCGCGCCGCTCAAAATGCCCCGTTCCCGCCCATTTGACTCCACTGAGCTGAGTGCCGTCGTTGCGGGCAGCAGGATATTCGGATGTATCAGCCGAATGAGCGAGAGCAGAAAGCAAGTCAGATCTGCGCTGCCTGCCGGTTTATCACGAAACGGTGTATCTTTATGCGGAATAAACGGGCCGATGCCACACATATGAGGGCGGAACTCCTCAATGAATTTCAAATCCCTTGCAATATGCGCTGCTGTCTGCCCGGGCGAGCCCACCATGAAGCCGCAGCCCGTTTGAAACCCAAGCCGTCTTAGTGTTCTGAGGCAATTCATGCGATGCTCGAACGACATTTCGCGCGGATGCAGCGCGCCATAATGCACAGGATCTGCCGTTTCATGGCGCAGAAGATAGCGGTCTGCACCTGCCGCGCGCAGCCTTTCATAGCTTGCGGCGCTGCGCTCCCCCAGCGACAGCGTGACGGCACAGCCCGGATTCACCGCTTTCATTTTGCGAATGAGCGCACAAAGCACCTCATCCGTAAACCAGCTGTCCTCACCGCCCTGCATGACAAACGTGCGGAAACCCAGCGCATAGCCTTCCCTGGTGCAGTCCAGAATTTCCTCCGGCGTCAGCCGATACCGTGAGCATACTGCATTGCCACGCCGAATGCCGCAGTAAAGGCAGTCATTTTTACAGATGTTGCTGATTTCAATTAGCCCACGGATAAATACGGTTTTACCATAAGCCTTTTCAGCTGCCTGTCTGGCAAGCCCCGCTGCAAACGCGGCAGCTTCATCATCATGCGCTTCGACCAGCCTTTGATAGTCGCTTTGCGGCAGGCTGTGCACCGTTGCAAGCGTTTCAATGAGGTGCTGAGCTTCAGGCGTCATGGTTAATCACATTGGACAGGGCGGTTTTCACACTGATGCCCGGCAGCTTGCCAACCTTTCCCGCCAGCGAGGAAATGGTATCCTGCGGTGCATCCAGCGCAATGCTGATCACGTTGACCTTGCGATCTGTGGTGCGGTAAGGGATTCCCATGCGTCCGATGATATATTCACTGTATGTATGCAGCAAACTATTGAGCGTTTCCACAGACTGCGGATTTTCGACAATGATGCTCATAACGGCAATTCTGGTATCCATTCTTTTCTCTCCTAAACATAAAAAATGCCGCTCCCTGATACGGGTGCGGCAAATCAATCCGCCAATCGGCGGATGTTTCTCTAATACCATAGCAAAACGAAGGCACGACTCCGAAGTACGATTTCCGAATTGCGCCAGCGGCAAGATAATATGGTGATATTCGAGTTTTTACAGCACCTTTCACGCAGATTCTATCTTTGTGTCAGGAAGTATTCGCTTCATTATAACTAAAAACACCGGGAAGTGCAACTGCTGTTTGCGTCTTTCGTAAAAAAGCCGCCGCACATGGTTCATTCTCCATGCCTGATGACTTTTTGTTTCACTTTCAATTTACTCCGGCCGCATTGTTTCTACCGCTGCCAGCACCTTATCCCTCAGCGCACGGCTGAAATAACTGAGCTTCACATGATCATCCCGGAACTCCCGTATTTCTTCGTCCAGCGCCGCATTCTCCTGATAGATAAAGTCGATCGTGAACATCTCATCCTTGATGTTTACTCTCATCTCTCTGTCTCCCGCCCGATAGTTAATCTCCTTACGGTCGGTTTCCACTGTTTTTACCTGATTGAGGAAAACCAGATCCAGTCGGCCGTTTCCTCTGGTAGAGATCAGGTAATCCTTCGTGATCCAGACCCTCTGCTCACCGATTCCCGATTCCTTCCAAGGAATACATATAACCGAATCTGCACCTCGCTCGCCCATCATCTGTGCCGCCAGCTCCTCACGTTCGCTGTCGAAAGCAAAAGCGCGATCCAGATAAATTTTCAAATACTTCATGTATTGCCGCCCCGGCATTTGGGGCAGTATGCCGACTACCAGCAAAAGGTCGATCGCCGCTGCTATAATCATGGTATATTTTGCCCGATGCAGCGCGTCCGCAATCCCGCCGCCGGCAAACAGCACTGGCAGAAATGTAATTGCAATCGCCACCGCGGGTACTGCCACCACCCACAGAATCAGCTCCTTTTTCTTTCGCTGATCTCGCTCATCCGACCACTCCTGCTCTCGCCGGAGCCACCGTGTCAGTGCACTCTCCATTCCTTCGTCCTCCCCACTTATTTTTGATAAACCGTGCCGGAATTATTGCTTGTCCCATGACGACTGGAAGCTCTCGCATGTGCCATCCTGATTCAGCGTAACCTCCATCTCATAGTTTCCCTTCTCCCAATGAAGCTCCGTGCGCACCTCTCCATCGTCACCGGTAGTCGGTGTTTCGCTCTCCGGCTCGCCCGCTTTTTCGATCAGCGCCTCTTTCGTGAGCTCATTCGTCGGAATCCCCTCAAGGCTCGCCACGTCCTTCTTTTTCCCCACAACAGTAATTGTTTTGACCTTCATATCTCCCACTGTCTTGTTGCTGGGTGCTGTATTGATCATCTCCAGCATCGCATAGGATTCTCCGTTTTTAATCAGATTGATTCCGTAATAGTAGGTTCTCTTTTCCACCTCTGTATCAAGGGAATAATAACCCGTGTAGCCTACCGGTTTTCCCTCCGGGGTCAGCTGCATGGAATACATGCTTTTATCCGAAATCTGAAACCCCGCTTCGTAAAGCTGCGCGCCTGTCGTTTCCCCCGGGATGATCGTAAACCCATCCACAGTAACCTCGTGCGGTGTTCCGACATAGGCAGGGTTGTGGTTCATCACGTATACAACACCTAGGAACACCACCGCCATGACCCCTACAATCAACTTTGAGATTAGATTCTTTCGCTTACCCTGCGGGCTGTTTTCATAATTCTTCCGTTCCTGCTCTTTGTCCCGAATCTGCATAATCTGCTTTCACCTCTCCCGAGTTTTGTTTCCCATTATATCACAACAATATGCACTGTTCAACGTATATTCACAATCCATCGCCTTCCGCGAAACACATAACAAACGAGCATGCTCCACACACTGCCGCACCCTTAAACCGGGATGGATAACGGATAGGAGTGATCCCAAAATCCGTGCCACTTGTCCTGCCAGGCATCTCTGCACCCATTCCAGGGACTGTGTGAAAACGGTGCAGCGGCATATCCGGAAGGACTGCGAGGAACTGGCGGATGATGCTCGGTATACACCAAAGTACAAGAGACTTTATGCACGCCGGAAAGAGACCATTGACCGGATCTTTGCAGATGCTAGGGAAAAACACGCCATGCGTTATACGCAATACAGAGGCTTGACCCAAGTGACAAACTGGGTGAAGCTCAAGTTTGCTGCCATGACTCTCAAAAAGCTGGCAATATGGAAATGGAGGGGCACCGGCATGAGTGCGCTCCGATTTTTGCATAAAAAAGCGGAGCAAACGATATGACGTTTGCTCCGACGTGGAGCGGGGTACGGGAGTCGAACCCGCCTCAGAGCCTTGGGAAGGCCCTGTACTACCGATGTACTAACCCCGCATCTCTTAAGTGCTCCCCTACTATACCATACATCCACCCGCATTGCAAGGGAAACTTGCTGAATTTTGGAACCGCACAGGGCCCGCAGTAAAAAATACTGCGGGCCCATTTGAAATCGATTTACAGGGCAGCCACGGCCGCCTCGATAGCGGCCTCCTCATCCTGCATGGCCTTGAGGGTCTGCTCCAGCAGCTTGTCCAGGTCCCAGCCCAGCAGCTCAGCGCCCTGGGCGATGACGTCTCGGGAACAGCCGGCGGCAAATTTCTTGTCCTTGAACTTCTTTTTCAGGGATTTCAGCTCCATGTCGGACACACTTTTGGAGGGGCGCATCAGGGCCGCCGCGCCAATCAGGCCGGTGAGCTCGTCCGTGGCGAACAGCACCTTTTCCATCTCGTGCTCCGGCTTCAGGTCCACGTGCATGCCCCAGGCGTGACATGCGGTGGCGCGGATCAGCCGCTCCTCCACCCCGGCCTGGCGCATCAGCTCCTGAGACTTGATGCAGTGCTCCTCCGGCCACATTTCAAAATCCAGATCGTGGAGCAGGCCCACCAGAGACCAGAACTCCTTCTCGTCCCCATAGCCCAGCTCCTGGGCAAACCAGCCCATCACATGCTCCACTGTAATGCCATGCCGCAGGTGAAACTGATCTTTGTTGTATTGTGTCAGCAGGGCCCATGCCTGCTCCCGATTCAAAGCCATCTTCCCTACACTCCTTTAATAGGCGACTATAATACCGCCGTCATTTGCATAAGCTGTGGAAATTCCTCCGGTCTCCAAAATAATGACCTTGGCGAACTGGCACTTGTTCTCCACCATCTCCTTCACCTGGAACGCCCGCTCCAGACAATTACAGTGGCAGATGGCCAGCGTGCGGCCCACATGCTGGGGATCGTTGGCCATGCGGTCCACCATCTTGCTCAGCGCCTGCTTGATGGTCAGCGCCTGCCCCAGCTTGCAGATCTCGCCCTCAGGGGTGGAGCCCAGAAAGAGCTTGATTTTCAGCGCACCGGTGACAATGGACTGCAGCTTGGTCAGGCGGCCGTTTTTGCGCAGATTTTCCAGAGATTCCAGCACAAACAGGGTTTTCATCTCATAGATATACTGCTCGGTCTCCCGCACTACCTTCTTAAAGGGCAGCCCGCTCTCGGCCAGCTCCTTGACCTTCATGGCCACCAGCACCTCTCCGGCAGATGCGGAGCAGGAGTTGAACACATGGACGTTGACCTCCGGGTGATCCTCCTCCAGCATCATCCGGGCCTGCTGTGCGCTGTTATGGGAGCCGCTGAGCAGAGCGGACAGGGTCACCACATAGACGTCGTCTGCACCACAGTCCAGCGCGTCCAGATAAGCCTGGGGCGCAGGGCAGGAGGTAACGGGGGCGTCGGAGCTCTGCTTCATGGCCCACAGCAGATCCTTCTGATCCAGCGTCTCATCGTCCACAAAGGTGCTGCCATTGCTCCGGATGGTCAGAGGGACCTGGAGGAAGCAGCCTGATCTCCGCATTTCCGCAGACAGGTCGCAGCAGCTGTCCACAACGATCTTAAAGCTCATATCTTTCATCTCCAAATATGGTTTTTAAAATTATATTGAACAGATTCTATCACAGCCCATGTGAAATGTAAAGAGAAAAGCGCGGTTTTCTCCCTTATTCCTCCCGCTCCAGCTCAGCCAGCAGCTTCTGGTCTGCCTTTGAGCTGAGGTCCAGCTTGGCGTAGAGATCTGGGCGGCGCTGGCGGGTGCGCAGGATAGACTGCTTCCTGCGCCATTTCTCCACGTTGGCGTGATGTCCGGACAGCAGGATGGGGGGGACCGCCATGTCGTGCCACACCTCGGGTCTGGAGTACTGGGGGGCCTCCAGCATACCGTTCCAGTGGCTCTCGTTCTCGTAGCACTCCGGATCGGACAGCACCCCGGGCACCAGGCGGCACACCGCATCCGCCACCGCCATGGCGGGGATCTCACCGCCGGTCATCACAAAGTCGCCGATGGAGATCTCCTCGTCCACGCACTCCTGGATGAAGCGCTCATCCACGCCCTCGTAGTGGCCGCAGACCAGGATCAGGCGCTGGTAGTCGTCCTTCAGCCGTCTGGCATCCAACTGGCAGAAGGTCTTACCCGCCGGAGACATATAAATGGTGTGGACCCGCTCCCCCGCCTCATCGCAGATATGCTTCCAGCAGCGATAGAGGGGGTCGGCCTGCATCACCGCACCCCGGCCGCCGCCGTAGGGATAGTCGTCCACCTGCTTCTGCTTGTTGACGGTGTAGTCCCGGATCTGGTGGCAGTCGATGCGGATATAGCCCCGCTCCTGTCCCCGGCCCAGCACGGACTCGCACAGCATGTCGCCCACTACATCGGGAAACAGGGTCATAATATCAATATGGTACATGGGTTTTTTTGCTCCTTTTCACGCCTGTTGCACTATTGTTTTTATTATATTGGATTTCTCATGGAATTTCAATGGGTTTTCGCCCCATCAGCGCTTTTTCTTTAATACGGCAAAGGACCTCCGCACCGGTCGGAGCGCAATGATAGGATTCCGGGAAATCCGGTTATATCAATCAAGCACGCTCCACATAAAACCAGGTTCTCTGCCTTAAATAAGATACTCTTTCCTTTTGATCAAATTGTCCTTTGCAGCGTTTTACACAGACAATCTCCCTCAAGTGTCTAGATATCAGACATCCAGGAGCGTTTGTCTGTATGCAGTACGAACAAATGCCGATATACTTTACTTAGAAAAGAGGTGTGGGTGCATTGAAACAATCGGTGAGCGGAATGCCCACAGCCTGACAACATGCCCAGGAATGCCGGCTTTCTCTCCGCCAGGGCAATGGATCTTTGTTGTTCAGCATTCCATTGTGCCGGATGCCGGGAATTTTTGGGTGGGAACCCGGTCGTCTTGCACATGCCGCAATGCCCCCAAAGGACCGGATGGTCCAGATCAGCTGTGGGAACAGAGTCAGAATCAGAAACAAGAGGCTGGCAGGCGTTGATTGTGCGCTAAAATAAGATGAACGGCCGAACCAAACTGCACCACAGCTGATTCGGCCGTTTTTCTTTCAACAAGCTCGGCGGAAAACAGCGATACAGGGAGTGTGCTTTATGGTACGAGCAATTAAAGTGAACCAGTGGCTTCTCATTGTGATTGGCGCCCTCTGCATTCTCTCCCCCGCCCACATTGCCAGGATCCTTCCGTACTTATTAGGCGGTGTCATGGCCTTAATCGGTATCGCCGACATAAGTCTCTGGAACCGCGATCCGCAAAAGGAAGCGGTCACAGCGGATCTGTCTCATGGGCTTGTCCTGTTGATTGTGGGCGTTTCCTTTGCACTTCAGGGTGAAAACGCCCTGTTTCCCATGGGCATCACCTGGGCAATTTTTGGCATACGAAAAGCCTCCCAAACACTTGCTCACCTGATTCAAGCCATAGAACGGCAGGAAGCTTCCTGTTTTCTTGCTCTGGAATTCTGCGTGCGTATTCTGCTGGCTCTGCTTCTGCTGTTTAATCCACTGGGCAAATTCACACCCCATCTGAGAATTTTGGGTGCGGAACTGATCATAAGCAATGTGCAGCCTGCGATCAAACAACAGAGAAAAGCTGATTCACACAGCAACTCAGAACCACAACCGCAGCGCACCGCTGACAGAAAGGACGAATAGCATGGCGGAAGGAACCCTTTTGTCCGACATGAATTACTGTATCGTGACGGATGCAGCTTCGGATTTGGACGAGACCTACCTGAACGCTCATCCGGATGTCCGCATGATCCCGATGAGCGTTGTTATAGACAACAAATCGTATACATATGGACCGGGCGGGGATCTCACGCTCGAACGGTTCTATGAACTGATGAAAGGCGGTTCATCAGCATCTACCTCCCAAATTAACATGAATGCCTACCTGAATTTTTTTGCAGAAATTCTTTCCACGGGAACAGATATTTTGTATCTCTGCTTTTCCTCCGGTATGTCTGGCATGTATCAGAATGCAGTGTTTGCCGCAAGGGAATTGTCCGAGGAATATCCCGACCGCAGGGTCCTCTGTGTGGATACGCTGTGTGCCGCCCCGGGAGAGGGCTTCCTCGTGCGCGAGGCTGTCGACAGAAAACAGGCCGGAGCGGGTTTAACCGAGCTCGCCCAATGGGTCGAAGCCGGCAAACTCCATGTCAGTCACTGGTTTACCGTGGATGGACTGGATTATCTGCACCGGGGCGGCCGTGTTTCAGCGGTGCATGCCGTCATGGGATCCGCACTTCAAATCAAGCCCCTGCTGTGTATGGACGCTGAAGGAAAGCTGAATGTGGTCGGGAAGCCCCGGGGGACCAAGCGGGCCATGTCTGTCCTGCTGGAGAAGATGGGCGAACAGTGGGAGCCAGACCGTTCTCCCTCGGTTGCTGTTGTCCATTCCTGCTGTCCTGAACGGGCAGAGCAGCTTCAGTCCCTGCTGCAGGAGCAGTTCCCGGCGGCATCCGTCTACCAGGCATGCATCGGCCCGGTCATTGGCACCCATACCGGTCCCGGCCTTCTGGCTGTGGTGTTCTGGGGCAGCGGGCGTGATCCTGTGTCTCATTTCAATCAGTGAGGAGTCTTTCATATGCTGTACCACGTATGCAGGCCGCTCAACACATGGCACGGCGTCCTGTTCGGTCTTATGGGCGTCCTCTTTATCCTGGTTATCTGTGTCATCCCGGGCTGGGTTCAGCTTGTCCCGCTGGACTATCAGACAGTGACATGATCAGGCTGAGAGAAGTGACTGAAACGAAATCCGCATGCTTCGGCAATTCGATCAGACGGCCGCTGAGCCCTGCCCCGTTATACTTGTATTCGGGAATCAGCCGCCAGCTGCTCCCCGGCAGACACGACAAAGCAAAAGCAGCGTGTCCGCAATGAGATCGTTTTCTCTCATCGCGGGCACTCTGCTTCTGTCCTCATCCCATCAGGAAGGGCCGTGGCGGACCTCTCTGACCGTTTCTCCTCTCACTCTGCGGGTTCCCCCCGCTCCGGCTCCATCAGCAGATCCATTGACATGATGGACACCTCATAGGCGGTCCGCTCCTGGCTCTCCTCCCCGATCCGTTTTGTGTAGACCCGGCTCTGGAGACGCCCCTCCAGGGTCAGCATATCCCCCACCTTCAGCTCACCGCACCGCCGGGCCAGGGTGCCCCAGGCGATACAGGGCAGATAGTCGGTCCGCCCATAGCGGCGGTTCACCGCCAGCATCATGTCGCAGATATCCCGCCCCAGAGGGGTGCGCCGGTATGTAGGCGTCTTGCACAGGGTCCCGGCCAGGGTCAGCAGGTTGGAGTCCTCCCCAGTCTCCCGGTGGAGCTCCCGGACAAAGACGCTGATGACCAGCCGGCTGCCCACTCCGCTGCGGTTGTTGAAGGAACGCACCTCACCCCAGACGGTCACCTCGTCCCCCTCCGTCAGGGGGCAGCGGGCCAGCCGGTCCGCCCGGACAATGGCGTTGAGCCGGTCCTCCGCCCCCGACAGCCGGGCGACGCCCAGGGGAAAGGTCAGATATTCCTCCCCATGGTTCATGTGGGAGCGCTCAGGCGCGCTGAGTACCCGGCCGTGTAGCATAATACGGTTTTCATTCCAGTTTGTCTGCATGGTAGAACACACCCCTATCCTTTGTTGCTCCACTCTATGCAGATACGGGGCCCGGTATGCCCCAGCCGCCCAAAAGAGACAAAAACAGAGGGGAACGTGAGGTGTCCCTGCACAGGGACAACACCGCCCAGGTCATCGCAAACCAGAAGAGA
>JAHHSD010000017.1 GCA_020025425.1 Oscillospiraceae bacterium | reverse complement strand
GAGCTGAGGGGTGTCCGGGACGGTGGCGGGGGGCTGCATGGCCTGGTTGTAGTCCCGCAGGCGGTTGCTCAGCACATTGCTGGCGCTGGCCGCGATCCCGAACTGGGTGTCATTCATGCGGACGTCACCATTTTTGAGACGGACCAGGTAGCCGTAGTCGGTGGAGATGTAGGCCGGGGGATGCAGACCAAAAAAGCTGCACACCCGGGCGGCGGGCAGGTAGGGCTTGCCGTTGCGGATGATGGCCTGGCCGAACAGGAGCTCTCCGGTGTGCTGGTTGCGGCACACCCCCTCCTTCAGGTCAAAGACCATCATCTGGCGCAGGTTGAACACGCTGACCACGCTGCTGCTTTTGCTGTATGTGGCGCTGGTGCCCAGGGCCACCCCGGTGGAGCCCGCGTCAAAGACGGTGTAGGGGACGTAGAGCACGCCCCCCGACCACACCGGCATGGTGTCGGCGGTGAGGGCGAGCACAGTATCATTGATGGCGGTGAAGCAGACGTCTCCGGCTGCCCAGGTGGGGGGGCAGAGACTCAGGCACAGGGCCAGGGCGCACAGGAGTGCGCATAGGCGGCGTCGCACGGGGACGGCCTCCCTTCTGCGGCCGGCGGGCCGCGCAGATCTTATCCACATCATAGCATGAAACGGTGGAAATCACAAGGGCCGATCGGAGCCAAGGGCGGAGAGCAAAACCTCCCGGCGGTTGGGCAGGCGGCCCTCCACCACCTCCTCCAGCAGGAGGTTCAGCGCCTGACCGATGGCCGGACCGCGCAGACCGGCGGCCAGGGCATCCCGGCCGTCCACGGCCAGATCCCGGAGGGAGAGACAGTCCGCCCGGGCCAGGATCTCCCGGGCCAGCCGGTCCATCCGGAGAAAATGGGCCTCGGCCCCGGCGTCGGCGGGCAGGCCCCGGGCCAGGCTGTCCGCCCGATCCAGGGCCAGCAGATCAAAAAACAGCTCGGGCCCCAGCCGGGACAGCCAGCGGCGGACCACCCGCTCCTCAGCGGGCAGGGCCATACCGTGGCGGGCCACCAGGGTGGTCACCCACTCCCGCTGGCTATTGCTCAGGCGCAGCCGGAGGCAGGCCTCCCGGGCCAGGTCGGCGCCCAGCCTGGCGTGGTCGGGAAAGTGGCCTGTGCCCTGGCTGTCTTGTGTAAAGGCAGAAGGCTTGCCTACATCGTGGAGCAGGGCGGCCAGCCGGAGCTCGGGGCGGTTTGGGACCAGCTCCATGGTTTTGACACAGTGGGTATACACGTCGAAGCGGTGGTAGGGGGAGCGCTGGTCGAAGCCCACCGCCGGGCCCAGCTCCGGGAGAATCTGAACCGCCGCCCGGGGCCATTCCAGCAGCACCCGTCCCCCGGAGGGGGCGCAGAGGAGCTGGAACAGCTCGGCGCACACCCGTTCCTGGGAGACCTGGTCCAGGGCGGGGAGCTGCCTTTGGAGGGCGGCGGCGGTGTCCGGATGGAGGGAGAAGCCCAGCTGGGCGGAAAAGCGCAGGGCCCGGAGCATCCGCAGGGCGTCCTCCTGAAAGCGGCGCTCCGCCTGTCCCACCGCCCGCAGCAGGCGGGCCTCCAGATCGGCCTGTCCGCCGAAGAGGTCGGTCAGACCTCCTTTTCCCCAGGCCATGGCGTTGACGGTGAAGTCCCGTCGGCTGAGATCCTCCGCCAGGCTGCGGGTGAACTGCACCTGGTCGGGGTGGCGGTGGTCGGTATAGGTCCCCTCAGTGCGGAAGGTGGTCATCTCCACCGGCAGGCCGTCGGAGAAGATGGTGAGGGTGCCGTGCTTCAGGCCGGTCTGGACCACGTGCCAGCCCGCAAAGACGGACAGCATCTCCTCCGGCCGGGCGGCGGTGGCCCCGTCGTAGTCATGGGGGCTCTCTCCCCGGAGCATGTCCCGCACACAGCCCCCCACCAGCACCGCCTGATAGCCGGCCTGCTCCAGCCGGTCCAGCACAGCCAGGGCCCTGGGGTCCCAAGTTGTCATGGCACTCACCTCTCTCATATCCTGCCCCTATCCTAACAAAAATAGGGGCGTGCCGCAACAAAAACCGCTTTCATGAGTCTGCCGTATCATTTTGGAATCAGGAGGCTGAATGACACCAGCACCCGCTAATCTTTTTATACGCGTTCCTTTGGGGGTTTTAGGAGTACACGCCTAACGATTGTACTGTTTTACGACTTGCGGGAGTATAAACAGTCTGCTCGCTAAGATGATGCAGACACTTTCTCCCTAAAATCTTTCTCTGTTTTTCATTTTTTAAAAAGGCACAGCATTGGGGTTTTCTGTTCAAATACTGTGCATTATCGAGGTAGAAAAATTCGAAAAAATGAGATATCTAAAAAGCTAATATGTCAATTGGAAATGAAATAATGCCATCCACCTCTCATTTGAGATAGGTGGCATTGTGGTTCCTTTCCCAGTACGGCTTTAACGCTA
Organism: Oscillospiraceae bacterium; assembly: GCA_020025425.1. GTDB lineage: Bacteria > Bacillota > Clostridia > Oscillospirales > Oscillospiraceae > Lawsonibacter. Next base: position 29,316 of record JAHHSD010000017.1, on the reverse strand, counting down.
ATATCTTTGAAAATTATTTTCTTAGGCAAACCGCTCTCCAGACTGGAAATAAATCACCATGCTGAAGTTTGGGTTGAACCAATTTCTCCAGACTCGGATTTGCGAAATGATCGCAGAGGAATATACCGCGTTTTTGACCGGTTCGTTGAAAACGAGTCTGGAACAAGATTTTATTTAGATTGTTATGTGGCAAAATGGGTAGCCTATAACACCAAAGACTATTAAGTAAAACGAGATGCTACAAAAATTGCAGCATCTCGTTTTTTAATTTACTTGCTTCTAATGTCTTTTATTTGTTGAATCAAAGCGTCTTTTTTGCACATTTTGCTTGCAGGGCTGTCGTCACCTTCGTATGCAGACAAAGCAGTTTGATTATCAACGTAATAGAAACTTCTATCATATAAAATATATTTGCCTTCATGGACACCGGAAGCAGCCTCGATAGAGCAAATCGCATCCATCCCATTATCTAAAGCAGGATAAGACTGAGCAAAATCTTTAGCGAAAGTAATGATAAACGTGTTGTCGCTTCCTGTTATAATGTTTGTATTGCTTATATTGGTTAAAAGTTTAACTTGATATTGACAGAAAACAACTTCCTTAGAAGTGCCATACACTTCATCTCCAACAGCAACAGTATAATCTGGTAGTTTTTTTATGACTTTAATTTCCGCAATATTTGGTGCCATTGCAATTCTTTCTTTGAAAGAAAAGCCTGGATCATCTATCATATAATCTGTTTCACTGATAAGAGGATATTTCGCTCTTAAATCGTTTTGAGTGTTCTGATTGCTCAGAGAAAAAATGGTACAACCCAAAACAAGGACTAAAGAACAAGCTACAGCGGCAATCCACTTGGATACTCCGGAAATTCTGTTTCTTTTTGGTTTATAGGAAACTGCATCTGTAATCAAATCTTCGTCAATATGTTCCATTGCATCAACAATTCTTGGCTTTTTCATAATGCAATACCTTCTTTCTTCAAAAAGTCTTTCAGACGATTTCGGGTACGGTGAAGCATGGATTTTACTTTTTCTTCCCGAAAACCGTATGTTGCCGAAATTGTTTTAATAGAATCACAGAACCAATATTTCCTTATAAAGACATTTCTGCTTTCGGCCGATTCTGATTTTAGAAACTTACTAATAGCTGCACCGATATCCTCATTACAAATTTTTTCTTCCATTTGGCTGTCAGAGAGTACAGATTCCAATTCATCAAAAGAGGAAAGTAATTCTGGCGTTCTTTTTCGTGCCATATTATAGTCTAAACGCTTTAATGACAGATTGCGTGTTACTTTACAAAGAAACGCCATAAAATTGTTCGGCTTTTTCGGTGGAATTGTGTTCCAAGCACCAAGATAAGTATCGTTTACACACTCTTCTGAATCCTCAATATTAAAGAGAATATTATGTGCAATCTGAAAGCACAGTTTTCCATATTTATTGCCGGTTTCCTGAATGGCAGCTTCATCTCTTGCAAAATATAGTTCGATAATTTGAAAGTCTTCCATACATTCACCTCCTTCGTGTTTTTCCGAAAGGCCCTTCTACCCATTAAGTACGGTTTTAAAAGAAAAGGTTTCACTAAATTAAAAAATTTTTAAAATATTTACTAGACTGGTAACTATAACTACATTTTTGAGACATTTAATGCACTATTTCCATTAGTATTATATCATAATATCTGAAATTTTCTGACTTTTTCTTGAGTCCTATGTGATTGGTGATTATGGAAGAACCCTGGGAAAGCATACAATAAAATTTCACTTTAAAAAGGGAATGATTAGCATTCATCTCCCAGCGCCTGAATAAAAATAAACTCAGGGGCAAGATTGAGGGATTGCCCCTGAGTGGCGGTTATATGTAAATAATTTCCATGGCCTGGTTACGGATGTTGTTCATTCTTTGAACCCATAGCATTTGATTTTCTGCTTTGAGTTGCTCTGTGATACCTTCCTGTTCTGAAAGCTCGTCCACAAGTCTATCAAACATATTTTGTGCCTGCTGTTCAATGTCTGCCAGGTGGGGATAGAGTTTGCACTGGGTCAGCATATTGTAGTAAAGCACACAGTGATGTTCCTTGAGGTACCGTATTCGACGCTGGCCCCATACGCCGATCTCATATTCCAGCTGCTCCAGAAGTTTGATGTCCGGTAGCATGTAATCGCCTTGCTGGGTGTAAGTGCCGCCGTTCTGTTCAAATAATGTTTGTTCCATAGTCTTGACCTCCTATAATTTGATTGTGCTTTCATTTTACAGAAGTCTTTCAGAAAATACGAATGTGCGAATTCGAAAGCTATAACAAAAAATACCGAAGATAGCTTTTATTTCGCTATCTTCGGTATTTTCTTTTGCCTTACAATCTCCGATTTGAGGTTGTTCTAAATTACTGACTTAGGAACCTCTGGGGTTTTCCGCAGGCAGTTTTTTCAGATCTGGAAGTTGGTCAGGGGATTGTTTTTCTCGTTGTAGTCCAGCAGATACTCGATGGCCCGGGCCACGCCGTCGTGGTCGTTGTCCACGGTGACATATTGGGCGGCCTCCCGCACGGCGGCACAGCCGTTGCCCATGGCCACCGGGAAACCAGCCGCCTGGAGCATGGCCAGGTCGTTGTCACTGTCACCGATGGCGGCGCAGTCCTCCAGAGGGATGCCGAAAAGCAGGGAGAGCAGGGCCAGAGTGCTGCCCTTGTCCACCCCCTGGCGGACCAGCTCGAAGTCGTGGTCGTTGGAGCGGGTGAGGGACACCCCGGGCAGGGCGGAGAGCTCCTCCAGGGGGTAGGACCCGGGATTCTGGTCCCCGTGGATCTTCAGCAGAGGGAGCTGATGCTCCTCCATGTAGGCGATGGGGTCCTGGGTGACGATGGCGGCGTCGTGGAACACCTGGCAGGGGAAGGTCCGCAGCAGGGACTCCTTGGAGAAGGGGTCCACCAGGATCTGATCCCTGGCGAAGATCATCAGCTCGATCTGCCGGCCCAGACACAGCTCCAGGGCCTTGCGGTCGCTGCCCTCTGGGATGGCCCAGGTGCGCAGGGCCTGCTCCGTTTTGGTGTCCACCAGAGCGGCGCCGCCCAGGGCGGCCCCCAGTACGTCACAGCCCGCCTGGTGGGAGAAATCAATGACCTCGGCGCAGCTGCGTCCGGTGGCCAGCACCACCCGGATGTTCTTGGCCCGGGCCCGGGCGATGGCGTCTTTGGAGGCCTGGGTGATCCGGCCGTCGGAGGTCAGCAGGGTACCGTCCAGGTCCAGTGCGATGAGTCGTACCATAAAAACAAATCCTTTTCGTAATATTTAGATAGAAAAATACAAAATAAAATGGAAACTGCCGGAAAATCAGTGCTGCTCCCTCTGCTCCAGCAGCTGTGCGATCAGCTCCACGGCCCCGTCGATGCCGGAGACGGAGGAATTGATGGTCAGGTCGTACTGGCGCATCTCGCCCCAGGTGTGGCCGGTATAGTAGTTGTAGTAGTTGGCCCGGCCCCGGTCAGTCTGGTTGATCCGCTCGGTGAGACCCTGGGCGGACAGGCCGTACTCCTGTATGCACCGCTGGCTGCGGGCGGGCAGGTCGGCGTGGACAAACACCTTGAGACAGTCCGGGTTGTCGCCAAGCACATAGTCGCTGCACCGGCCCACGATCACGCAGCTGCCCTGTTCGGCCAGCTCCCGGATCACCTTGGCCTGGGCGAAGAAGGCCTGCTGATTGACGGAGACGCTGCTGGGGGAGGAGGATCGCCCGCCCAGATCCACAGGGGCGATGGACAGGTGGAACCGACTGCGGGCGCGCTCCTCCGCCCGGGCGATGAACTCGGGGGACAGGCCGCTCTTCTCCGCGGTCTTTTGGATGATGGTGCGGTCATAGCAGGGAATGCCCAGCTTGGCAGCCAGCTGCTTGCCGATGATCCGGCCGCCGCTTCCAAATTCCCGGCTGATGGAGATGACGTAGTGGCTCATAGAAATTACCTCCTTGCGGATGCGCCCGTACAGAATGAAGTGCTTACCTTTCATTATACCGCCCAATAGAGAAAATAACAATGAAAATCTAAGACCCGGCCCCATGTTGACAGGGGCGGATGGATGGGGCATAATTTGGTCAGAAAGAGGGGATCACATGGAAGCGAAACTGAATCAGGCCCTGCCCGACCACGTGGGGCTCAACGGGGCCGGGGACCGGGTGCGTATCCTGGACCAGAGCCGCCTGCCTGGGCGGGAGATCTATTTGGAGCTGTCCCGGCTGGAGGAGCTGAAGGAGGCCATTGCGGCCCTGCGGGTGCGGGGGGCCCCGGCCATCGGGATCTATGCCGGGTATGCCCTCTACGTCCTGGCCCGTCAGCTGGGGGATGAGACCGGGGAGGAGCGCCTGGCGCGCCTGGAGGACTGGGGGGCGCAGCTCAACTCCACCCGGCCCACCGCCGTCAATCTGAGCTGGGCCGTCCGGCGGATGCTGGATACGGCCCAGTCGGCGGCCCATCTGCCCCGGGCGGAGTTTTTGCAGCGCCTGCTGGAGGAGTGCACCGCCATCCATCGGGAGGATGCGGAGATGTGCCGGGCCATCGCCCAGTACGGGTTCAGCCTGGTGAAGGACGGGGACGGGGTGCTGACTCACTGCAACGCCGGTCCCCTGGCCACCTCCCAGTACGGCACCGCCCTGGGCCCCATCCTGCTGGGACAGGAGCGGGGAATCAGGCTCCGGGTCTTTGCCGACGAGACCCGCCCCCTGCTCCAGGGGGCCAGGCTCACCGCCTGGGAGCTCCACCGGGCCGGGGTGGATGTGACTCTGATCTGCGACAACATGGCTGGGATGGTGATGAAAAACGGCTGGGTCCAGGCCTGCTTTGTGGGCTGCGACCGGGTAGCCGCCAACGGGGACACGGCCAACAAAATCGGCACCAGCTCGGTGGCGGTGCTGGCCAAGCACTACGGCGTGCCCTTCTATGTGCTGGGGCCCACCTCCACCATCGACCTGAGCTGCCCGGACGGGGACCACATCCCCATTGAGGAGCGCTCCGGGGAGGAGCTGCGCACCCAGTGGTACAAGGAGCCCATGGCCCCAGAGGGGATCAAGTTCTTCAATCCCGCCTTTGACGTCACGGATCACAGCCTGATTACGGCCATTGTCACCGAGCGGGGGATCTGCCGTCCCCCCTTCCGGGAGAGCATCGGAAAGCTGTTCCTTTCCGGGGCGGACCATGACGATTGAGCAGGAGAAGCAGGCGCTGCGGGACCTCATCTGCCGGGCCGCCCGGGACATCGCCCAATCGGGCTATGTGGCGGCCAACGATGGGAACCTGTCCGCCCGCTGCTCCGACGGGACCATCCTCATCACCCCATCCGGGGTGTACAAGGGGGATGTGGAGCCTGGTATGCTGGCTGAGCTGGATGGGGAGGGCTGGGTGCTTGCCGCCCCCGGCGGACAGCCCTCCTCCGAAACCCCCATGCACCTGGCCCTTTATCAGCGTCACGGGGAGATCGGCGGAGTGGTCCACACCCACTCCCCCTACGCCCTGTGCATGGCCAGCCTGGGCCGTGACCTGACGGAGGCCCTCACCGCCGACATGGTGCTGTGGCTGGGGCAGGTGCCCTGCCTGCCCTACCTGCCCCTGGGGGGCGGGGAGCTGGCCCAGGCGGTGGCCCGGGCCGGGGACGGGGCCAAGGCGGTTCTGCTGGCCCACCACGGGGCGGTGACCTGGGGAAAGGACATAAAAGAGGCCTGGTACCGGACCCAGGCGCTGGAGCAGTACTGCCGCCAGCTCTATTTGCAGATGTGTCTGGGCAGACCCAGGCCGCAGCTGCCGGACGAGGCCGTCCGGGCGCTGGAGCGGCGTAAAATATAGGGGCCCCAGCCTGACAGATGAAGAAAGGAGAATACCATGGAACAAAAGAAGCTGCTTAAAATGGTCTCCGCCGGGGCACACAGGCACTTTAAGGAGCCGGATGGGACCTGGATCGCAGACAGAGCGGTTGAGCTCTATCACGGCTACTGCCAGGAGCACCAGGACGACCCCCCTGCCGTGAAACAGCACACAGAGGGCATGATCTATGGGGCCGTCGCCCTCTATCGGGCGATACAGGCCAGGGGAAAGTCTCCGGAGGAGGCCCTGGCGCTGACGGATGAGATATTTCAGGAGTTGTCAGAGAAGGGTGCGGAGGTAATCCGGAAGGCCCTGAAGCTCCCCGGACTCTACCGGAAGGTCCCCGGGATCTTCCACAGCATGGTGGAGAAGAAATATAACGCGGCGGCCGGCTTTGAGATCCGGTACTATGATACGGGGAAGGGGCGGGCCCGATTCGATGTGACACAGTGCCCCTATTACCGCACCTGCAAGGAGATGGGCTGTCCTGAGCTCACCACCGTGTTCTGCAATACCGATGACTGCTGCTACGGCAATATGCACCCCAGGCTGAAGTGGAACAGGACCTCCACCATCGGCCGGGGCGGAGACTGCTGCGATTTTGATATCGCCGTGGTGGACTGAGCCTGACCGCTGATCGAAGAAAAAAGACCAGGTGAGAACCGAAGTTCTCACCTGGTCTTTTCGTCTGTCCTCACAGGGCGATGGGGGGATGGGGCAGAAGCTCCGGGTCCGGCTCGGTGCGTAGGGTCAGGTCCCGGAAAATGTCCGCCACCAGGGCCTCGTACTGCCTGGGGTCGGTGCATTTTTTCAGCTTCTTGTGGTAGGACGCGTGGTCCTCAAAGAGGTGGATCTGGAAGGACCAGATCTCCTTCATGCGCAGCATGGCGTTGCGGTCGCTGCCGAAGTCCCGGGCGCAGCCCCGGTAGAACTCCTCCAGAAAAGCGGCCAGATGGTCCTTGTCCGCCGGGGGACCGCCCTGGGCCTTCCGGGCCAGGGCCGGGTCAGCGATCAGCCCCCGGCCCAGCATCAGGGCGTCCACAGCGGGAAAGCGCTCAATCAGCCGGGCACAGTCCCGGGCGGAGATCAGATCGCCGTTGTAGCAGACGCTGTGGCGGCACAGGGGGAGGGCTTTGGCGAAGGCCTCTGGCCGCACCGGGTTTTTGTACATATCCCGCCGCACCCGGGGGTGGATGGTCAGCTGGTCAATGGGGTAGCGGTTGTAGACCTCCAGGATTTCGGGAAATTCCTCCTCGTCCTCCAGGCCCAGCCGGGTTTTCACCGAGATCCGGATGGGCAGACCGGCGGAGAAAATCTGGTCCAGGAACCGGTCCAGCTCCTCGGGATCGCCCAGCAGGCCGGCGCCCTTCCGCTTGGCCACCACGGTGCCCGAGGGGCAGCCCAGGTTCAGGTTGACCTCGCCGTAGCCCATAGCGGCCAGCTCCCCGGCGGCCCAGAGGAAGTCCTCCGCCCGGCGGGTGAGGAGCTGGGGGACGGCGTGGACCTGATCGTTGTGCTCCGGGCGGATCTCCCGCAGCTCCCTGGGGGTAAAGACGTGGTCCTGGCTGGGGGAGACGAAGGGCATATAGTACTTGGACACCCCGCCGAACCAGCGGTGGTGGGCGTTGCGGTAGGGGTAGGTGGTGACCCCCTCCAGGGGGGCAAACAGGTACTCCATCGGTTATCTCCCCAGCTGCTTGAGGTGGCTGTCCGTAAGGAAGTTGTTCAGGGAGTAGAGGACCACCACCTGGTCGATATCATTCTCCTCCACATACTTCTGGACGCTGTTCAGGTTGTAGCGCAGGTCAAAGAGGTGGATCTGGGAGAAGCGCTGGGTGAGGAAGGGGGCCAGGGAGTCGGAATAGGAGTCCCGGATGACCAGCACCTTGGGGGCGTCGGTGTGCTCTGTCTCAATGATGCACAGGGGCTGGTTGCCGCCCAGGAAGAACTTGTACTTGTCCTTCTGCTCCAGGTGCTCGGGCACATACAGGGAGCCGGGGGTAAAGGTGCCGTCGAAGTTGTTGGTCACCTTGATGCCGTCCTCGGGGACGTAGGTGTCGATGGCGTCCGGCTTGACCCAGCGGACTCCGGAGGTGGAGAAGGTAGTGCCGTTGAAGTCCTCGGTGACGGTGGTTTTCTCAAAATCGTTCAGGTCCAGGGGGTCCAGCTCCATGGCCTCAAAGAGGGCGTTGGCCCCGTAGAAGGCGCCCAGGCTGGTCCAGTGGTGGTCGGTGCGGTAGTAGATGTCCTCGTCCGCATGGGCGGAGAGGGCGGAGGAGAAGTCGATGGTCTGGGCAGCGGTCTGGCTGTACAGCTGCTGGATCAGGGGGAACTCGTCCAGAGTGGGGGCCCCCTTGGGCAGGCGGTCGGACCAGACGGCGGCGGAGGAGGGGATCAGACCGAACCAGACGGGCACGTCCACGTTGCTGACCAGCTTGTCCACGCTGAGCATGTCCTGGGCCAGCTTCTCGGGGTCGGGGGCGTCCACGCGGGTGAGGAGGGTGTCCCGGCTGCCGAAGTAGACGCCGTTGTTCTCCTGCTTGCCGCTGAGCCGCTCGCACCAGGTTTTCAGGGAGACCCACAGGTCCCGGCCGGCCAGGTGGTCGCTGACGTACTTCTCAGCCTCGCTCATAAACGTGCCCTCGCTCAGGGACTGGACGGAGAGCTTGGGGGGCTTGGCCAGATAGCGGTTTTCCATGGGGGAAAACTCCTTGTCAGGCAGCACAGTGCTGAGCACCAGCATCCCGCCCAGGAAGATGCAGAACAGAGCGGATAAAAAACGATTGAATTTGTGACTCATATCGGACACCTCCTTAGAAGCGGAAATAGAGGAAGGGGTTGTAGGTGCTGGCCACCACATAGGCGGTGCACACCAGCAGACCGGCGATCACCAGCAGGGTGCAGACCACCTGCTGTGCCCGGGGCTTCAGGCCGCGGTAGACCTTGGCGCCCAGGGGGGTGGAGGCCGCACCGGCGATGAGCAGGATGGGCAGGTAGCTGGTCAGATAGTAGCCGAAGGCGCTGTCGGTGAGGGGCACGCCGCCCAGGCCGAACATGACCTTCAGATAGCCGGCCATGTGGGAGAAATCCTCCAGGGCGAAGATGGCCCAGCTGATGGCCACAAAGAAGAGGGTGTAGAGGTGGGCCACCAGGGCGGGGGCCTTCTGGAGCTTGTCCAGCAGGAAGAATTTTTCGATCATCAGCAGGACGAAGAAGTAGAGGCCCCAGATCAGGTAGTTCCAGCTGGCGCCGTGCCAGATGCCGGTGGCCGCCCAGACCACAAACAGGTTGAACATCCAGCGGCTCTTGGAGCAGCGGTTGCCGCCCAGGGGGATATAGAGGTACTCCCGGAACCAGGTGGACAGGGAGATGTGCCACCGGCGCCAGAACTCGGTGATGCTCTTGGAGATATAGGGGTAGTTGAAGTTGGGCAGGAACTCGAAGCCCAGCATCCGGCCCAGACCCACGGCCATATCGGAGTAGCCGGAGAAGTCGAAGTAGAGCTGGAGGGAGAAGGCGATGACGCCCAGCCAGGAGCCGGCCACGGTCAGCTCGGTGAGGGCCATGGCCTTATAGCTGTCCCAGAGCATGCCCACGTTGTTGGCCAGCAGCAGCTTCTTGCCCAGACCCACCATGAAAATCTGTACGCCGGAGGAAAATTTGTCGGCGTTGGTGGTGCGCTGGTCGATCTGATCGCCCAGATCCTTGTACTTGATGATGGGACCGGCGATGAGCTGGGGGAACAGGGTGACGAAGGTGCCGAAGTTCAGAATGGAGCGCTGGGCCCGGGCATCGCCGCGGTACACGTCGATGGTGTAGCTCATGGTCTGGAAGGTGTAGAAGGAGATGCCGATGGGCAGGTGGATCCCAAGCACCGGCATAAAGTCCAGACCGATGGACTGGAGGGAGGCGGCCAGGAAATCCCAGTACTTAAAGTAGCCCAGCAGGGCGAGATTAAAGATGATCGAAGCGGCTACCACCCGGCGGGCCGCCTTGTCGTTGTCCTTCTTTTTGAAATGCTCCACCATAAGACCGTGGGTGAAGTCGATGGCGGTGGACAGGAACATGATGATGACGTATTCCCGCTCGCCCCAGTAATAGAAGAACAGGGAGGAGCACAGCACGACCAGGTTCCGGAGCTTGCGTGGGACCAGGTAGTAGACCAGCAGGGTCAGTGCCAGGAAGTAAAACATAAACAGGGGGGTGGAGAAAACCAAGTGGAAGCACCTTCTTTTCTGTGAAATGTGCGGGGGGCAAAAAACAGCACAGACCCAGGCGGTCCCCAAAGGGGACTGCCTGGGCCAGAAAGGGTCAGATCTTACTTGAACAGAGCGTTGAACTCGTCCACAATGGCCTGGCTGTCCTCGTGGGCAATGAGCATCGCATAGTTGCCATTGGCGGCCACGGCGGAGGAGGTGCTCCAGACCTCAACGACCTCGGGGTAGTTCATGCCCTCAGTGGTCATGGCGGCGATGCGGTCGTTCAGCAGCTTTTCCACAGTCTTGGCGCTGTCGGCATCCTTGGCCTTGACCAGGACCATCTCGCTGTCCTGCATGACCATGCTGGCGTAGGCAATCACTTCTTCGGAGGCGTCGGCCAGTCCGGGATAGAGGGTGTTGATAATGTCCATATCGTCCTTGTCCAGAGTGGCGACCTCAAAGAAGTTGTTGCTGAAGGGGTGGGCCTCCACCACGGAGGTCTGGAAGGCGGTCAGATCCACGTCAGCGGGAGCCTTGGAGTCGTCGCCCTTGTTGGAGCAGCCGGCCAGCAGGGACAGGCACATGGCGCCGGCCAGAGCCAGGGTAAAAATGCGTTTCAGTTTCATTGTATTGTTCTCCTTTGGTTTTGAATTGGTTTGGATATTGAAACAAGCGAAGAAAATCGCTGGTTTTTACTTGAGCAGGGCGTTGAAGGAATCCACAATGGCCTGCTTGTTCTCGTGGACCACCATCATCACATAGTTGCCGTTGGAAACCACGGTGGAATTCTCGGTCCACATCTGGGTGGCAGCGGGATAGTAGGCGCCGCCGCTGGTCATGTAGTCGATGCGGGCCTGGAGGATGGACTTGACAGAGGCCACATCTTTGGAGTCCTTCACCTGGATCAGGGCGAACTCACCGGGGTTGTTGCTCATCATGCAGATATAGACCAGACGCTGCTCAGTGGGGATGGCGGTCAGACCGGTGTAGTACTCGTTCAGCAGATCGTCGTTGGCCTGCTCCAGGAAGCCAAACTGATTGTTGGCCATGGTGGTGGCGGCGAAGGAGGACAGATCCACCTTGCTGGCTTCAGGCTTCACATCAGGCTTGGTGTCGGGCTTGGGCTCAGGCTTGGTGTCGGGCTTGGCGGCCTCGAACTTGCAGCGGACCACACACTTGGCGCTCAGATCGCCGGCAGTGGCGGTAATGGTGGCGTTGCCGGGGGCCACGGCGGTGACGGTGCCGTCCTCGGCCACGGTGGCGATCTTCTCGTCGCTGGAGGTGAACTTGACCTTGCTGTCAGTGCCGGTGACCTGGGCCTTCAGGTGGGCGGTCTGGCCGGCCTTGAACAGGGTGAAATCGGACTTGTTCAGGGTCAGAGAGGCCTTGGCCGGAGCGTCAGGCTCGGAAGCGTCGGGCTTGGAGACGTCGGGCTTGCTGGCATCAGGAGCGGAGGCGTCAGGCTTGCTGGCGTCAGGAGCGGAGGCGTCGGGGGTGCTGACGTCGGGGGTGCTGACGTCGGAGCCGGAGCCGTCGGGCTTGCTCACATCGGTGATGGAGGAGCCGGGCTGGCTGCCGGCGGGGTCCTTGTCGGAGTCCTTGGGGCCGCAGGCGGCCAGGGTGGACAGGGAGAGGGACAGAGCCAGGGTGATGACAGCAGTTTTATGTAAGTTCATGTGTGTGACCTCAATTCAATATAAGATTAGGCAGGCGCTTATTGCCTACATGTCTATTGGACGGGAAAGGTCTGAAAAAGTTCCACTGTTTTTCAAAAAAAGTAAAAGAAAAAATCCGAGCCCTACTATATCAAACTTTTGCGAAAAAATCCAGCCTAAACTCTTGACAAAAATGCGGAATGGATGGATAATACATAAACAGATAAACATATAAACAAAGGAGCATATAATTATGGGTGAAGAGAAAACGGAATTGGCGGCAGAGGACCAGGTGGAGAACCTGCAAAAGAAGCTGCCCGCCGATGAAGTGCTCTACGACCTGGCGGAGCTGTTCAAGTACTTTGGCGACTCCACCCGCATCAAGATCCTGTATGCTCTTCTGGAGGCCGACGAGCTGTGTGTGGCCGAGATCGCCCGGCTGCTGGACCTGACCCAGCCGGCCATCTCCCACCAGCTGCGCATCCTGAAGAGCGGCAAGCTGGTCAAGTTCCGCCGGGATGGACGGATGGTGTACTACTCTCTGGCCGACGAGCATGTGCGGCACATCATCAGCCAGGGCATGGAGCACGTGGAGGAGTAAACCGAAAGAAGATCAACCAATTTATTTAAGGAGTGTTTTGTATGAAAAAGAGCTTTAAGATGATCGACCTGGACTGCGCCAACTGCGCTGCCAAGATGGAGAACGCCATCTCCAAGATCCCCGGCGTCACCAACGTCAGTGTCAGTGTGCTGACCCAGAAGCTGGTGCTGGAGGCAGAGGATGACCGCTTCGACCAGATCGTTGAGGAGGCCGTGAAGTGCTGCCAAAAGGTGGACCGGGATTGTCAGGTTATCGTAAAGTAACAGGAGGTCCCGGATGACAAAAAGACAGAAAAAGACCTGCGCCCGCATTCTGGCTGCGGCAGTGCTTCTGATCGCGGCAGTACTGTTCCGGGCGGAGGGCTGGCTGCGGCTGGTTCTGTTCCTGATCCCCTACGCGGTGATCGGCTGGGACGTGCTCTATCGGGCGGTCCGGAATATTCTGGGCGGCCAGATCTTTGACGAGAACTTCCTCATGGCGGTGGCCACAGTGGGCGCCCTGGGCTGCGGAGAGTACACCGAGGCGGTGGCGGTTATGCTGTTCTACCAGGTGGGCGAGCTGTTCCAGAGCGTGGCCGTGGGCCGCTCCCGCAAGTCCATTGCCGCCCTCATGGATATCCGCCCCGACTACGCCAACGTTCAGCGGGGGGAGGAGCTGGTCCAGGTGGACCCGGATGAGGTGGCCGTGGGCGAGATCATCCTGGTCAAGCCCGGTGAGCGTATCCCCCTGGACGGCGAGGTGGTGGAGGGCATGTCCGTGCTGGACACTGCCGCCCTCACCGGCGAGTCTGTCCCCCGGAACGCCATGCCCGGGGAGCAGGTGGTCAGCGGCTGCGTCAACCTGTCCGGCGTGCTCCAGATCCGGGTCACCCGGCCCTATGAGCAGTCCACCGTGGCCCGCATTCTGGAGCTGGTGGAGGAATCCAGCAGCAAAAAGGCCCGTGCAGAACAATTTATTACCAAATTTGCCCGGTATTATACCCCTGCGGTGGTCTTTGCCGCCCTGGCGCTGGCCGTCCTGCCCCCCGTTGTGGGGACTGTGGGAGCCGCGCTTGGCATGACCGCCGCCGCCCCCGGCGGTGAGGTGTGGCTGATGTGGCTCCAGCGCGCCCTGATCTTCCTGGTGGTGTCCTGCCCCTGCGCTTTGGTCATCTCTATCCCCCTGAGTTTCTTCGGAGGGATTGGAGCGGCCTCCAAAATCGGCGTGCTGGTCAAGGGCGGAAATTACCTGGAGGCCCTGGCCGACGCCGGTGTGGTGGTGTTTGACAAGACCGGCACCCTGACCCAGGGCAGCTTTACCGTCACCGACGTGCAGACGGAGGGGATGGATCGGGAGGAGCTGCTGGAGCTGGCCGCCCTGGCCGAGAGCTTCAGCTCCCACCCCATTGCCCGCTCCATCCGGGCCGCCCATCCGGGCGAGCTGGACCAGAGCCGGGTCACCGATGTGCAGGAGATCCCCGGACAGGGGATCAGCGCCAAGATCGACGGCCGGCAGGTGCTGGTGGGCAACCGCCGCCTGACCGACGACGGTGCCCGGCAGAAGCCCGTCCAGGCTGGCACCGTGGTCTATGTGGAGGTGGACGGCGTGTACGCCGGCGCCCTGTCCGTGGCCGACTGCCCCAAGCCCGAGGCCGCCCGGACCATCCGGGACCTGAAGGCCGTGGGCGTGCGCAGGACCGTGATGCTCACCGGCGACGCCGAGGGGGCCGCCCGCGCGGTAGCTGAGGAGCTGGGACTGGACGAGTTCCACGCCCAGCAGCTCCCCGACCAGAAGGTGGACCAGGTGGAGCGCCTGCTGGCTGAGAAGCAGCCCAATGAGCGGCTGATCTTTGTGGGCGACGGCATCAACGACGCCCCCGTCCTCTCCCGGGCCGACATCGGCGTGGCCATGGGCGGACTGGGGAGCGACGCCGCTGTGGAGGCCGCCGACGTGGTCATCATGGACGACAAGCTGGAGAAGCTGCCCCAGGCTGTGCGGATCGCCCGCAAGACCATGGTCATCGTGAAGCAGAACATCGTCCTGGCCCTGGGGATCAAGTTCCTGGTGCTGGCCCTGTCCACCGTTGGCTATGCCAACATGTGGATGGCCGTCTTTGCCGACGTGGGCGTGTCCGTGCTGGCCATCCTCAATGCCAGCCGCATGATGCGCCACACCGGAGAGCAGGACCGCTCCGACCCGGAGCAGGGCAGCGCCCTCCCGGCAACTTGAGCTTGTTCCGCCGGTCCCGCCGTGCTATACTGAACGGGAACCGAATTTGGGCAGAAAGGGCGGCGGACCGATGATCAATACCACACTTTGTTATCTGCGCCGGGGAGCGGATTATCTGATGCTCCACCGAATCAAGAAGAAGAACGACCTGAACCACGACAAGTGGATCGGGATCGGCGGAAAGTTCGAGGACAAGGAGAGTCCCGAGGACTGTCTGGTCCGGGAGGTCTGGGAGGAGACCGGCCTCACCCTCCACAGCTGGGCCTACCGGGGACTGGTCACCTTTGTCTCAGACAAGTACCCCACGGAGTATATGCACCTGTTCACCTCCACGGATTTTTCCGGGGAGCTGAAGGAGTGCGATGAGGGCGTGCTGGAGTGGGTCCCCATGGACCGCATGCTGGAGCTGCCCCACTGGGAGGGGGACGCCATCTTCCTGGACCTGATCGCCAGGGCGGATACCCCCTTCTTCTCCCTGAAGCTGCGCTACCGGGGGGACACCCTGGAGGAGGCCGTTCTGGACGGCAGGCATCTGAAAGGAGCGCCGGAGACATGAGCATCACCTTACAAAATGACTGTCTGACCGTGACCATTCAGGAGCAGGGCGCACAGCTGAACTCCGTCCTGGGCCGGGACGGTACGGAGTATCTCTGGCAGGCCGACCCGGAGATCTGGGGCCGCCACGCCCCGCTGCTTTTCCCGGTGATCGGCCGGCTGCAAAATGGCCAATATACCCTGAACGGGGAGACGTATGAGATCTCCGCCCACGGCTTCGCCCGGGACAGCCTGTTCACCGTGGCGGAGCACAGTCGGACCAGGGCCGTGTTCCAGCTGACGGACAGCCCGGCCACCCGGGCCGTGTGGCCCTTCGCCTTCCGGCTCACCGTGACCTTCACCCTGGAGGAAAACCGGCTGACCAAGGCCTGCACCGTGGAGAACCGGTCGGAGGGGACCATGTACTACGAGCTGGGCAGCCACGACGGCTTCCGGGCGCCCCTGGCGGCCGGCGAGACCATGGGGGACTACCGGGTGGTCCTGCCCGGTCTGGATACTTTGAGCCCCTATGGCATGAATGAAACGGGGATGCTGGAGCCCAAGGGCTGGAAAACCATTCCGCTGGAGGGGGGCCGCGTAGGCCTGAAGCCTGCCGACTACGGCCTGGACACTGTTGTGGTGGACCAGCTGCCCCGGCGCACCGCCCAGCTGGTGGACGGGGCGGGCAGAGTCCGGGTACAGCTGGACTTTCCGGACTTCCCCTACCTGGGCATCTGGACCCAGGCAAAGCCCTTTGACACCAACTATGTGTGCATCGAGCCCTGGTCCACCCTGCCTGACGGCACCTTTGCGGGCCGGTCCCTGGCCGACAAGGCGGGCATCCGCACCCTGGAGCCCGGACAGGCCGAGACCCTGCGATACACCAGCACCTTCTCCTGACTCTTTTTGAACGAACACCCAAGGTCCCGGCACACATCGCTGTGCCGGGGCTTTTTATTTTTTTCTAAATACCTATTGACATAGTAGGTAAAAACATGTATATTCTAATCACCAACCAATGAGGTGGGTATTTAAGAGAAAGACAAGGGCCCGCCCAAGCGCGGGCCGGACTATAAGGAGTGAACACCATGAGGATATACGCGGACAATGCGGCGACCACCAAGATGAGCCGGACGGCGGTGGAGGCCATGCTGCCCTATATGAGCGAGATATACGGCAATCCCTCCAGCCTGCACAGTGTGGGTCAGGAGGCCGCAGAGGCCCTGGCGGATGCCCGGGAGCGGATCGCCAAGCGGCTGGGATGTACGGCCCGGGAGATCACCTTTACCTCAGGGGGCAGCGAGGCGGACAACCAGGCCATCCTGACAGCGGCCAAGCTGGGGGAGTGGAAGGGCAAGCGCCACATCATCTCCACCGCCTTCGAGCACCACGCCGTGCTCCACACCCTGGAGGCCCTGAAGAAGGAGGGCTTTGAGATCACCCTGCTGGACGTCCACGAGAACGGACTGGTCACCGCCCAGCAGGTCCGGGAGGCCATCCGTCCCGACACCTGCCTGGTCACCGTCATGTACGCCAACAACGAGATCGGCACCATCCAGCCCATCGCCGAGATCGGCGCAGTCTGCCGGGAGGCCGGGGTGCTGTTCCACACCGACGCGGTGCAGGCGGCAGGCCACCTGCCCATCAACGTGGTGGACCAGAACATCGACATGCTCTCCCTGTCCGCCCACAAGTTCCACGGCCCCAAGGGCATCGGCGTGCTGTACGCCAAGAAGGGCATCGCCCTGCAGAACCTGATCTACGGCGGCGCCCAGGAGCGGGGCAAGCGGGCCGGCACCGAGAACATCCCCGCCATTATGGGCATGGCTGCCGCCCTGGATGAGGCCTGTGAGAAGATGGATGAGAACGCCGCCAAGCTGACCAAGCTGCGGGACCGGCTGATCGAAGGCATCAGTCAGATCCCCCACAGCGCCCTCAACGGCGATGCGGTGCAGCGGCTGCCCGGCAACGTGAGCTTCTGCTTCGAGGGCATCGAGGGCGAGTCCCTCCTGCTGCTGCTGGACGACAAGGGGGTCGCGGCCTCCTCCGGTTCGGCCTGCACCTCCGGGTCCCTGGACCCCAGCCACGTGTTGCTGGCCATCGGCCGCATCCACGACGTGGCCCACGGCTCCCTGCGGCTGTCCCTGTGTGAGGAGAACACCGAGGAGGAAATCGACTACATGATCTCCGCTGTCCGCCAGGTGGTGGAGTATCTGCGCAATATGTCCCCCGTCTACCGGGATCTGGAGATGGGCAAACGGGAATTTATTATAAAGTGAGGGAAATAATATGGCATTATATAGTGACATCGTGATGGACCACTTCCGCAACCCCAGAAACGTGGGTGTGATCCAGGACGCCGACGGCGTGGGCGAGGTTGGCAACGCCAAGTGCGGCGATATTATGAAGATTTACCTGAAGATTCAGGACGACAAGATCGAGGACGTGAAGTTCGAGACCTTTGGTTGCGGTTCGGCCATCGCCTCCAGCTCCATGGCCACCGAGATGATCAAGGGCCAGCCCCTGTCCCAGGCCCTGAGCCTGACCAACCGGGCGGTGGCCGAGGCCCTGGACGGCCTGCCCGCCCACAAGCTGCACTGTTCCGTGCTGGCAGAGGAGGCCATCAAGTCGGCCATCAAGGACTATTATGACAAGAACGGGATCGCCTACGACAAGAAGGACTTCCCCGACTGCGAGAGCTGTGCCCACGGCTGTGAGATCGACCACTGAGCGGGGACCGGGTCTGCCTTGATTGCCCGTCGCCTCCGTGGTATGATACGCTCAGGTGAAGTGAGGTAGTGGGATTATGATGATTTCAACCAGAGGAAGATATGCCCTGCGGGTGATGGTGGACCTGGCCGAGACCGGAAGCGACGACTATGTGGCCATGCGGACCATCGCCCAGCGGCAGGGGATCTCCCTGAAATACCTGGAGCGCATCCTGCCTGTGCTGGCGAAAAACCGGCTGGTGGAGGGCGTCCAGGGCCGGGGCGGCGGCTATCGGCTGTGCCGCCGGCCGGAGGAGTACACCGTGGGCGAGATCCTGCGCCTGGCCGAGGGAGATCTGGCCCCGGTCAGCTGCCTGGAGTGCGGCGCAGTTCCCTGCGGCAACACAGAGGAGTGCCGCACCCGGCCGCTCTGGAAGGGGCTCCAGGCCGTGATCGACAACTACCTGGACAGCGTCACCCTGCTGGACCTGATGCGGAACGAGGCCGAGCCCTGTCCCGCGCAGGCGGAGCAGGCGCAGCAGCCCTGAGACAACCAAAAAGGACCCTCCGGCCGCTGGCCGGAGGGTCCTTTTCTTTATTTAGGCCCTGGAGGGATCACTCCTGGATGTCGGGGTGATACTCCTTGCAGGTGCACTTCTTCCACTTCAGACCGGAGCCGCAGGGGCAGGGATCGTTGCGGCCGATCTTGATGATCTTCTTGGCGGGCTGCTTGCGGATGACGCTCTCGCCGCTGGAGGACTCGGAGGTGACCTTGGCCACACGCTCGCGCTTGACCTCCTCATTCTTCTTGATCCGGATCAGGAACAGCCGGCGCAGGGTCTCCTCCTGGATGGCGGCGATCATCTCCTCGAACATGTCGTAGCCCTCGGTCTTGTAGGCCACCACGGGGTCAGTCTGGGCGTAAGCCCGCAGGCCGATGCCCTGGCGCAGCTCGGTCATGGCGTCGATGTGATCCATCCAGTACTCGTCCACCACACGCAGCATGATGACGCGCTCCAGCTCACGCATCAGAGCGGGGGTGAACTCCTGCTCCTTGCG
Organism: Oscillospiraceae bacterium; assembly: GCA_020025425.1. Taxonomy (GTDB): domain Bacteria; phylum Bacillota; class Clostridia; order Oscillospirales; family Oscillospiraceae; genus Lawsonibacter. Next base: position 10,502 of record JAHHSD010000017.1, on the reverse strand, counting down.
CTGATAGACGGCCTGGGCCTTCTCCAGGACCAGATCCACCAGGCCCTCCACGTCGTACTGGGCCAGCTCCTCGGTGGACAGGCGCAGATCGTCGGGCAGGAGGAACATGGTGCGGAACAGGGCGATGGCCTCCTGGAAGGACTGCTCGTCCATGTGCTTCTGCTCACCCATGTGGCCCTGAATGGCCCGCTCGATGGTGGAGCGGAGCATAGTCTGGATGGAGGACTGGAGGTCCTCGCCGTCCAGCACCTGGCGGCGCTGCTTGTAGATGACCTCACGCTGGGTGTTCATCACGTCATCATACTGGAGCACGTTCTTACGGGTCTGGAAGTTGCGGGACTCCACCTGCTTCTGGGCGTTCTCGATGGCGTTGGTCAGCATCTTCTGCTCGATGGGGGTGTCCTCATCCACACCCAGCTTCTCCATCATGCCCATGACCCGCTCAGAGCCGAACAGGCGCATGATGTCGTCCTCCAGGGACAGGAAGAAGCGGGTCTCACCGGGGTCGCCCTGACGGCCGGCACGGCCGCGCAACTGGTTATCGATGCGGCGGGACTCATGGCGTTCGGTGCCCAGGATGAACAGGCCGCCCACGGAGCGGACCTTTTCGGCCTCCTCCTGAATATCGGTCTTGTACTTGGCCTCAGCCTCGGAGAACTTCTCACGGGCGTCCAGGATCTCCTGGTTGTCAGTCTCGGCGAAGCCGGTGGCCTCGGCGATGAGCTCGTCGCTCATGCCGGCCCGGCGCAAATCGCTCTTGGCCAGGAACTCGGCGTTGCCGCCCAGCATAATATCGGTACCACGGCCGGCCATGTTGGTGGCCACGGTGACGGCGCCGAACTTGCCGGCCTGGGCCACGATCTCGGCCTCCTTCTCGTGGTTCTTGGCGTTCAGCACGTTGTGCTTGATGCCCTTGCGCTTCAAAAGCTCGGAGATCTGCTCGGACTTCTCGATGGATACGGTACCCACCAGCACGGGCTGGCCCTTGGCGTGGCACTCCTCGATCTGCTTGACGATGGCCCGCAGCTTGCCGGCCTCGTTCTTGTAGACCACGTCGTGGTGGTCCACACGGGCCACGGGGCGGTTGGTGGGGATCTCCACGATGTCCAGCTCGTAGATGGTGCCGAACTCCTCTTCCTCGGTCATGGCGGTACCGGTCATACCGGAGAGCTTGTCGTACAGACGGAAGAAGTTCTGGAAGGTGATGGTGGCCAGGGTCTTGGACTCGTTGGCGACCTTCACATGCTCCTTGGCCTCGATGGCCTGGTGCAGACCCTCGTTGTACCGGCGGCCGAACATCAGACGGCCGGTGAACTCGTCCACGATGATGACCTCGCCGTCCTTGACCACGTAGTCGATGTCACGCTTCATCACGCCGTGGGCCTTGATGGCCTGGTTGATGTGGTGGGAGAGGGTGGTGTTCTCGGAATCGGCCAGGTTCTCAATGTTGAAGGCCTTCTCGGCCTTGGCGATGCCCTGGGCGGTGAGGGTGGCCGTCTTGGCCTTCTCATCCACAATATAGTCGGCGTCGATGCTGGTGTCCTCTTCCTCCTTCTCGTCCACCTTGGACACGCGCAGGCACTTCAGGCGGCTGGCGAACTGGTCCACAATGGTGTAGAGCTGGGTGGACTGCTCGCCCTGACCGGAGATGATCAGGGGGGTGCGGGCCTCATCGATCAGGATGGAGTCCACCTCGTCCACGATGGCGAAGGCATGTCCGCGCTGGACCAGCTCGTTGGAGTAGATGGCCATGTTGTCGCGCAGGTAGTCAAAGCCGAACTCGTTGTTGGTGCCGTAGGTGATGTCGGCGTCGTAGGCGGCCTTCTTCGCCGCGCCGGTGACGCCGTGGATCACCAGGCCCACGGTCAGGCCCAGGAAGCGGTAGATCTTGCCCATCCACTCGCTGTCGCGCTTGGCCAGGTAGTCGTTGACCGTGACCACATGGACGCCCTTGCCGGCCAGGGCGTTCAGATAGGCGGGGAGGGTGGCCACCAGGGTCTTGCCTTCACCGGTCCTCATCTCGGCGATCCGGCCCTGGTGCAGCACCACGCCGCCCACCAGCTGGACCCGATAGGGCCGCATGCCAAGCACGCGCCAGGCGGCCTCGCGGCAGGTGGCGAAGGCGTCAGGGAGGATATCGTCCAAAGTCTCGCCGTTGGCCAGACGGGCCTTCAGCTCGGGGGTCTTGGCCTGGAGCTGGGCGTCGGTCAGGGCCTTATACTCGTCCTCCAGCGCCTCCACCTTGTCCACGATGGGGTAGATCGCTTTTAATTCGCGCTGGGAAGTCGTACCGAAAAGCTTGGTAAACAGACTCATATTTTTACACCTCTGAAACGGCCCGGACAGGGCCGAAAATAGCATGGTGGTCCTTAATTCCACAACATCAGTTCAGTATACCATATAATTGGACGAGAAAAAAGACCAAATTATAAACTTTCCTCAAAACAGCTTGAGGACAGAAAAATATTTTGCAGTAAAAACAGGACAAAAAGATAATCCGTCTTGGGCAGTTATGTGGTTGAAAAGAAAGATTTTGCGGAAAATCTCGATTACGGATTGCTTTTTTTTTAAGAGAATGGTAATCTTTAGGTTAAAGCAATAAAGCAGAACGGGCCGGTCCGTGGCACCCAAAAGGGCACATGGAAAGCGGTCCGGACCAGAGGAGAGATGTACATGGATGGGCCCGGAGGGGCTGAGAGATTCCCTATGAAAATCATTGGTGAGATCCGCAGTGATTTCTCCACAAAATTCGGTATTCCAAGGCAGAGCGGTCTGGTGGAGGAGCTGAAGGCCCGGGTGGTCTTTCGCCCTGAGTATCGAAATCCGGATGCTCTGCGGGGGCTGGAGGAATTTTCCCACATCTGGCTGCTCTGGGAGTTTTCCCAGGCGGTGCAGGAGGACTGGTCCCCCACGGTCCGTCCACCCAGACTGGGCGGAAACAAGCGCCTTGGGGTGTTTGCCACCCGGTCGCCGTTCCGTCCCAATCCCCTTGGGCTGTCCTGTGTACGCCTGGAGCAGGTGGAGCTGAAGGGACCCGATGGGCCCACGCTGGTGGTGTCGGGAGCCGACCTGATGGACGGAACCCCCATCTTCGACGTGAAGCCCTATATCCCCTATGCCGACTGCCGCCCGGATGCTACGGGAGGCTTTACCTGGCAGGTGGAACGGCGGCTGCTGGAGGTGGACTTCCCGCCCGAGCTGCTGGAGCTGGTGCCGGAGGACCGGAGACAGGCCCTCATCGGAGTGCTGGCCAACGACCCCCGCCCCTCCTATCAAAAGGACCCGGAGCGGGTGTACGGCATGTCCTTTGCCGGATTGGAGATCCGCTTTTCCGTCACGGGAGAGCGGCTGACGGTGTGTCAGGTCCAAACAGGACACTAAAAAATTCACTAAAAACTTTTTGAGAGGTGTATTATGAGCGAGAATCATGATAAAATGGGCCATAGAAACGGGAGCTTCAGCTCCTCAGTGGGCTTTATTATTGCCTGCGTGGGTTCGGCGGTGGGCCTTGGAAACATCTGGCTGTTCCCCTATCGGCTGGGTCAGTACGGAGGTGCGGCCTTCCTGATCCCCTACCTGCTGTTTGTGTTCCTCTTTGGCTGGGTCGGCCTGTCCGCAGAGTTCGGCATTGGCCGACTGGCCGGAACGGGCACCATCGGCGCATATGAGTACTGCTTCCAGAGCCGCGGCAAAAAGAAGCTGGGCGGCGCGCTGAGCTGGATCCCCCTGATGGGCTCCCTGGGCATCGCCATCGGCTACGCCGTCATCATGGGCTGGGTGCTCAACAGCCTGGCCGGCTCCCTGTCCGGCACCCTGATGAACACAGAGCCCGCCCAGTTTTTTGCAGATGCCGCGGTGAGCTTCGGCAACCCGGTATGGCATGTGGCAGTGATCCTCATTGTCTGCCTGGTGCTGATGGTGGGTGTGGCCGCCGGCATTGAGAAGGTCAGCAAGGTGATGATGCCTCTGTTCTTCCTGCTGTTTCTGGGCCTGGCCGTCTGGATCGGGACCCAGCCCGGCGCTGTGGAGGGTTACCGTTTCCTGCTGGTCCCCGACTGGTCCAAGCTGCTCCAGCCCTATACCTGGGTCATGGCAATGGGCCAGGCCTTCTTCTCCCTGTCTATCACGGGCTCCGGCATGATCGTCTACGGCGCTTATTTGAAAAAGGATGTGGATATCCCCAAGGCGTCCCTGCGTACCGCCATTTTTGATACCCTGGCGGCCCTGCTGTCTGCCCTGGTCATCATGCCTGCCGTGTTCGCTTACGGCCTGAACCCCGGCGCCGGCCCCTCCCTGATGTTTATTACCCTGCCCACGGTGTTCCAGAAGATGCCCATGGGCCAGGTGTTCGCAGTATTTTTCTTCCTGTCTGTGGCCTTTGCGGGCATTACATCCCTCATCAACATGTTCGAAGCCGTGACGGAGAGCTGGCAGAACCACTTTAAGATCGGCCGCCGCACCGCAGTACTGATTTGTACTGCGATCACCCTGGCGGTGGGTATCTTTATGGAGGCGGAACCCCGTGTGGGCGCCTGGATGGACTTCATCACCATTGTTGTGGTGCCCATCGGCGCGGTGCTGGGCGCTGTGTCGGTGTACTATGTTCTCGGTTGGCCTAAGATCCACGATGAGCTTCAGGCCGGCCGAGATAAGAAGATCAAGCCCTCCTTTGGTGTGGTGGCGAAGTGGGTTTATGTGCCGCTGACCATTCTGGTGCTGATCCTGGGCTTCGTGTTCAAGGGAATCGGCTGATCTGAAGCAAAAAAAGAGAAGTGAGGAGAGAAGAGAGGAGGCGCTGCAATGCGGAAACATCAGTATCAGCTGGATATGTGCAGCGGTCCGCTGTGGAATAAAATCCTGATGTTTGCTCTGCCGCTGATGCTTTCCAGTATGCTTCAGCTGCTGTTCAACGCAGCGGATGTGGTGGTGGTAGGTCGATATGTGGGCAAGGAGGCGCTGGCTGCGGTCGGATCCAATAACGCCCTGATCAACCTGATGCTCAACCTCTTTGTGGGACTGTCAGTGGGAGCCAATGTGGTAATCGCGCGGGATCTTGGAGCCGGTCGGGAAGACCGTGTATCCCGCAGCGTCCACACTGCACTGACCCTGTCCCTGGTCAGTGGTCTGGCGATGATGGTGTTCGGTGTGGTCATGGCCCACCAGCTGCTGATCTGGATGGAGTCTCCGGATGACGTCATTGATCTGGCCACAGTCTATCTGCGCATCTATTTTTTGGGTATGCCGGCCAACCTGTTCTATAACTTCGGCGCGGCAGTACTGCGGGCCCAGGGGGATACCCAGCGGCCCCTCTACTACCTCACCACTGCCGGCGTGGTCAATGTTGTGCTCAACCTGTTTTTTGTCATCGTATGCCGGATGGGTGTGGCCGGAGTAGGACTTGCTACCATTGCCGCCCAGTACATCTCGGCGCTCCTGATCCTCCGGTGCCTGATGCGGGAGGAGGGTGTCCTCCGTGTGAGCCTGAACAAGCTGCGCATGGAGTGGAAGGTGGTCAAAAGCATCATGCAGGTGGGACTGCCTGCCGGGTTTCAGGGCATCCTGTTTGCCTTGTCCAACGTGGTGATCCAGTCCTCCCTGAATTCCTTCAACGATCCGGTGATCGTAGCCGGGTCCGCCGCCTCGGCCAATGTAGAGGGATTTGTCTACATGGGGATGAACACCTTCTACCAGACAGCGATTACCTTTACCGGCCAGAACTACGGAGCCGGTCAGTGCAAGCGGGTGAACCGGGTGGCGCTTCAATGTGTGATCTTCTCTGTCCTGACCGGTCTGGTGATGGGCAACACAGCCTACTTCTTCGGAAAATCTCTGCTGAGCATCTATGCTCCCGGAGAGCCTGATGTGGTGGCGCAGGGCATGATCCGCATGCTTTATATTTGTGTACCCTATTTTATCTGCGGCATTATGGATACTATGGTGGGTGTGCTGCGTGGAATCGGATATTCTGTGATTCCCATGGTCAATTCCCTGATCGGAGTCTGCGGCCTGCGTCTGGCCTGGGTAGCTTGGATTTTCCCCCGGAACCGGGTTCCTGCCTCGCTGTACTTCTCCTATCCGGTCACATGGATCGTGACCGGGGCAGTCCATGTTCTGATGTTCTTTATCATGCGCAAACGGGCCTACGCCAGGGTGGAGGCCTGCCAGAGCCCTGTTTATCTGGAGGTGGACGGACATCATCCCGAGACAGAGAGCAAATCAGAACATACGCGGTAAGTTCGAGATTTTCTTACACAATCTGTTACCATATCATAAAGAAATCTTAATTGTAATTTAGACCGAAAACGGATATCCTTTGTGGAGGAACAAGCGATGGATTATGACAAACTGCTTGACATGGCAACGGATATGGGATATCAGCTCATGTACAGTGGAGCGGAGATCTATCGGGTGGAAGAATCCATTTTCCGGCTTCTCCTGGCTTACGGCCTAAATGAGCCCCAGGTATTTGCCATCCCAAATGCGATCATTGTCAGTGTCACAACCCCGGAAGGCCACGCCATTACCCGGATGCGGCGCATTCCGAGCCACGGGACCGATATCGAGCTGCTGGAGCGGTGCAACAGTCTGTGCCGTCAGCTGTGCAGTCAGGTCCCTCCTTTGGACGAGGCCCAGCAGAGCGTGAGCACACTGGTGCGGGACCTGCCGCAGTACAGCCCCTCCCAGGTGCTGATGGGCTATGGGCTCGCCCCCGCATTTTTTACTGCCATGTTTGGCGGGAGTATGCGGGATACCCTGTGTGCCCTGATCTGTGGTGTGATCGTGGGCGTGTGCCAGATCTACGGAGGGCGTCTGCTGGGTGCCAACGGATTTTTCCGCACCGTGGTGTGCAGCGCCGTAGCGGCACTCACCTCCTACTGGACCGTGCAGCTGGGACTTGGGGACAATGTGGACAGCATTATCATCGGTGTGCTGATGCTTCTGGTGCCCGGTGTGGCCCTGACAAACGCCATGCGGGAAATCATGGCCGGTGATATCGTCTCCGGATTGAGCAGAACGGCGGAAGCCATTTTGGTGGCCTCTGCCATCGCCCTGGGTGCGGCCCTCGGCCTGGGTGCCGGGCAGCTGTTTTGAGGGGGTGTGCAAGATATGAACGAAGTGATTCAGAACTATGCACTCCCCAGCCTGTGGGCCGCCTTGGCCAGCTTTGGGTTCACCTACATCTACAACATCCACGGCTTCGGAAAGATCATCTGCGGCTTCGGAGGGGGCATGGGCTGGCTGGTGTACCTGCTGGGCGGCAGTACGATCTGGTCCGGATTTGTGGCCGCCGCTGTCATTGGAGTGTTTTCTGAGATCATGGCGCGGGTGCGGCGCAGCCCGGTTACCGCATACCTGCTGGTGTCCCTGCTGCCTCTGGTGCCCGGAGGAGGTATCTATTACGCCATGAGCCACTGTGTGGCCGGAGAAACCGATTTGTTTATCACCACCTTGCTGCATACCTTCGGTATGGCTGCCGCCCTTGCGGTGGGCGCCATGTTGGCATCCTCGTTGTTCCGTACAATATTTCCACGGTTCCCCAGGTTCACAAAACGACAGGGGTGATCGCAGAATCTTCCTGGAGGTAATATCCCAATGAAACAAGTTTCTCGAATCGGTATTGGCGCATTGATGTCTCTCACCATTTTATTGACGGGCTGTGTGCCGGAATCCTCTGTTCACGACTCGGGCTCCGTCAGTGCAGACAATCCAAGCAGCTCTGTGTCTGAACCGGGTCCCGACCAGTCCCAGAAGCCTGATGAGTCCCAGAAGCCCGATCAGTCCCAGAAACCTGATGAGTCCCAGACGCCCGACCAGTCCCAGAAGCCTGACCAGTCCCAGGAGCCCGATCAGTCGGTTGCGGCGAATAAGCCGAAAACCGCCGGTTACGACTTCTCCGGCAGCGTGCCCGAGTCTGAGGCGGTGGATAACACCTACTTTTCCGACGCGGCCTTTGTGGGAGATTCCCGTACAGACGGCTTTATGATTTACAGCGGGATCGGTCAGGGGGATAATCTGACCTCCAACGGCCTGTCCATCTTCCAGCTGTCCGACACAACGAAAAAGACCCTGAAGATCAAGGACAAGAAGTATTCCCTGGTCGAGGCCCTGAGCATGAAGAAATACGGGAAGGTCTATCTCTCTCTTGGCGTCAACGAGCTGGGCTACTACAATGACGAGGGCTTCTATAAGGCCTATCTGGACGCCATCGACACCATCCGGGCCACCCAGCCCCAGGCTGTCATCTACATCCAGGGCCTGATCCCCCTCAACGAGAACGTGATCGCAGCCACCGGCGGGAGAAGCTATCTGAAAAATGATCATCTGCGGATCTACAACGACCTGATGAAGAAGGCCGCCGAGGAGAAGCAGGTGGCCTTCCTGGATCTGAACCCCTACTTTGCGGGTCCCGATGGCCAGCTGCCCGCCGACGCCAGCAAGGACGGCGTCCACCTGAAGGCCGATTACTGCAAGAAGTGGCTGGAGTATCTCAAAGTCCATACGGTGTCCTATGACACCCTCTATCCCCAAGGGGTGCAGGCTTAAGAGCCGAGTAACGGTGAATGAATTAAAAGGTGTGACGATGATGGTCACACCTTTTTATATTGTTTGAATAATTGACGATTGGTGTGGATAAGATAGAGGATGGGAAGGAGGAGAGAGGATGTACTCATTAAAAGCGATCCACATTGCAGGAGGAGTTTTTACCTTGATCGTGGGGAGCCTGCTCCATTTCGTATGGGAGTGGTCAGGATACAGCGATCTGACCGCTGTGTTCAGCGCTGTAAATGAAAGCACGTGGGAACATCTGAAGCTAATCTTCGTTCCTTTTGTGGTGTTTTCAGTGTATGAATATGCGCGGTACGGAAAACACACACCATGTTTTTTTGCGGTGAAAGCCCGCTCTGTTTTGCTGGGAATGATGACCATTATTACTGTGTTTTACACTTATACAGGAATCTTGGGAGAAAACTATTTTATGCTGGATATCAGCACCTTTGTTCTGGGAGTGGTCATATCCTATCTCTATTCCTATCGGCACATGACTGCTCCCATTAAGCCGAGCTTTGCTTATACTGAGCCACTGGCTGTTTGCGTGCTTTTAGTAATTATGGCGGCTTTTACGGTGTTTACGTTTGTACCGCCTGCAATGGGGCTGTTTCGTCCGCCTGAATTCTGATGGAGGATAATGAAAGGCCGGGTGAGTATTCAAGAAAGAATCCTCACTCGGCTTTTTTTATGGTATTCACCCAGTTGGCTGTAGGAAAGTAGTGTTTTGCGGCTTGTTCGCTGGCTTTTATAGGATTGATTTTCTGCCAAAAAGGACAGACGGCATGGACTCGGAGCAGACGATCATCGCAGAGAGCTCTGCCTGCCCTGTTATGCAGGACAGGGGAGGCGTCGGCTCCACATTCAGACTTGTGGCATAAATCATGGGTCATGCGAGAGCTTCAATAGGAAAGACCACCATGAAAGATCGAGTATAGAAGGGATTCCGGCAGCACACAGGGCCTCACCTTCAAAGTTTTATGTGTTGACTTGATATTTTAACTAGAGCATATTACACGGTCCTCTCATCTATATCATTGCTCTGCTCGTCCCAATGTCAGACAAAAAACCGTAAGGCTGAGTTTATTCAGCCTTACGGTTTTTTCCTTTAAAAATTACCGCTGATACTCGAACTCCAGGTCGTACATAGAGACGATGTCCCCGTCCTGAATGCCCATAGACTCCAGCTTTTCAAAGAGACCGGACTGGCGCAGGATCTTGTCGAACCAGTTGCGGCTCTCGTAATCGCCGAAGTTGACGTTGCCGATGAGACGCTGGAGCCAGGGGGCCTCCACCACCCAGGTGTCGTCGAACTGCTCGATGGAGACCTCGCCGTTGGTGTCCACCTCAGGGGGACGCTCCACATAGGTGGGCTCATAGACCACCACGGGAGGCAGCTGCTGCAGCTCCTGGGCGGCCCGCTTGACCAGCTCCCGGGTGCCCTGGTGGGCGGCGGCGGAGATCTCAAAGAGCTCCATGCCCTGGGCCTCCACATGGGCGCGCAGCTTGTCCAGAAGGGTGCTGTCCTCCATGATATCCACCTTGTTGGCGGCCACGATCATCTTGCGGCCGGCCAGCTCGGGGGAGTACTGCTTCAGCTCGGCGTTGATGGCATCGAAATCCTCCACCGGGTCGCGGCCCTCGCTGCCCGACACGTCCACCACGTGGATGAGCAGGCGGCAGCGGTCCACGTGGCGCAGGAAATCGTGGCCCAGACCGGCGCCGTCGGCGGCGCCTTCAATGATGCCGGGGATATCTGCCATGACGAAGGAGACTCCCTCATCCACATAGACCACGCCCAGGTTGGGGAAGAGGGTGGTGAAGTGGTAGTTGGCGATCTTGGGCTGAGCCTTGCTCACCACGGACAAAAGGGTGGACTTGCCCACGTTGGGAAAGCCGATCAAACCCACATCCGCCCGGAGCTTCAGCTCCAGAATCACATCATGGGATTCCCC
>JAHHSD010000016.1 GCA_020025425.1 Oscillospiraceae bacterium | reverse complement strand
TTTTTATTTTCTGTTCTACTTTTAGCTAAGATTTCTTCCTTTGTCATCATATTACCTCCTTGACAAGTATGCTTGGCGTATCTGTACTATAATCTTGCCAAGCATATTTGTCAATCCCCAAAAAACAGAGCATTCATCAGTAAACTCTGTTGAGAATATTCGGATGATCTTAACGCTTTATCTTTTTATCATTATGTCATAGCCTGCTGGATTTGCTAACTGTTTTTATGCAGTATCCGTGTACTTGCAGATCACGAAAAGGGCTTGTTCCCCATCTTCTGCTGTTGGATAAAGCAAGAAATCAGGGGTAATCCCGAAGGATCACCCCTGATAGATGCCTTTCTTTTATGTAATTTGAGTCACAGCTCCATCGCATGAGCCAGGGCGGCGTCAATGTTGGGCTGGAAGTGTTCCGCACCGATCTCCTCAAACAGACCGGACTTCTGCACAACCGACATCGGCTGCTCATTGACATGGGAGAAAATGACCTGAATATGGTCCCGCACACACTCATCGCAGAAGCGGCGCAGACTGTTCAGGGCGGTGATATCCAGCGCGGGCACAGCACGCATCCGGATGATCAGGGCGCGGCACTGGTCATCTGGCTGCAGGTGGGGGATCTTATCCGCTGCACCGAAGAACATGGGTCCCACAATCTCGAAAACACGGACATGGTCAGGTACCTTCCGCATTCGGCCATCCTGGTCCTCCACATCGTCCAGATAGTCCCACTCACGCACCTGGGCTTCGTTGGCCATACGGGCCATGAATAGCAGCGCGGCCAGGGTCAGACCTACCACGATGGCGATGACCAGATCAAAAATCACGGTCAGTGCAAAGGTCAGCACCAGCACAGCGCTGTCACTTTTGGGCGACTTTTTCAGGATATTCAGGAAGGAGCGCCAGCCGCTCATGTTATAGGCCACCATAAACAGGATTGCAGCGATACATGGCATGGGGATCAGGGCCGCATAGGGCATCAGCAGCACCAGAATCAGCAGCAGCGTGATGGCGTGCACAATGCCGGCCACAGGAGAGCGGCCTCCATTTTTTATATTGGCGGCGGTACGGGCAATGGCGCCGGTGACGGGAATTCCGCCAAACAGTGCAGAGGCCGCATTGCCCACACCCTGTGCCACCAGCTCCATGTTGGAGTTATGTTGACTGTCGATCATCTCATCGGCCACCACGCAGGCCAGCAGAGATTCCACAGCAGCCAGGATCGCAATGGTGAAGGCATCGGGCAGGACCTCGTTGACCAGGCCAAAGGAGATCGCAGGCACATGGAAGGCCGGCAGGCTGCTGGAGATGGTATAGAGATCCCCGATGGTATTCACCGGCAGATGGGCCAGCTCGACCAGCGCTGCTGTCACCACTACGGCGACCAGAGAGGCGGGGACTCGGGGCAGAATCAGGGGGAGCAGGATCAGAATGGCCATCGCTGCCAGGCCGACTATCAAAGCGGTCATATTGATCGTAGAGAAACAGGAGATCACCTGCTCCAGCTTTTCCATGGTCTGGATGGGGGCCTTTTCAAAGGTAAGTCCCAGAAAATCCTTGATCTGACCGATGATAATGGTCACGGCGATGCCGGCAGTAAAGCCGGTGGTGATGGTGTATGGGATAAACTTGATCATGCTGCCCATATGCAGCACACCCATGATCACCAGGATCAGGCCGGCCAGAATCGTGGCCACCGCCAGGCCGTCCATACCGTTTTTCGCTACAATCCCTGCCACAATGGAGGCAAATGCCGCCGTGGGACCGGCGATCTGCACCTTGCTTCCACCCAGGGCAGAAATTACAAAACCGCCTACGATGGCGGTGTACAGCCCCTGTTCCGGGGACACGCCGGAGGCCAGGGCCAGGGCGATGGACAGGGGAAGCGCGATAATGGCTACAATCAGACCTGCGATCAGGTCTTTCCCAAACTGCTGTGCTGAATAATCCTTCAGTGACAGGAGCAGCTGGGGCTTCAATGGTTTCATCTTATTTCCTCCTCACAACAAAAGCCGGCATTCTCATTTCTGTCGGCACACACGTTTATGACTATACGCCCCTTCCTCCACCTTTACAAGGCTCATTTCCACTAATTTCTTCTCATCCAATCGGATTTTTTACCGCTTATCCACAGTTTTCTGCCTGCTGCCAGCAAAAAGGGACGCCGAAGCGTCCCTGATTCAATGTTCCTTCTTCTCCCCCGGCTGATCCTGACCGATCATCTCCCACAAACAGTCCAGGGCCTGGGAAAGACCTCCGATCTGGTCGATCAGTCCCAGCTCCACGGCCTCTTCCCCATAGATCACGCTGCCAACATCTGCGGCCAATTCCCCCGTGTTCAGCATTTTTGCCGTCAGTACCTCCCGGGTCACCCGGCTGTTGTCTGTGATGAATCGGATGATCCGTTCCTGGATTCGCTCAAAGTAATAAAAGGTCTGAGGTACTCCAATGACCAAGCCATTCAGCCGCACAGGGTGGATGGTCATGGCCGCCGAAGGTGCAATAAAGGACCGCTTGGCTGCCACGGCCATCGGAACACCGATGGAGTGGCTTCCACCCAGCACAAGGGATACGGTGGGCTTTTTCATGGAGGCGATCAGCTCGGAAATGGCCAGCCCGGCCTCTACATCTCCCCCCGCATTGTTGAGCAGAATCAGCAGACCGTCGATCTGGTCGCTGCCCTCCACAGATGCCAGAAGGGGAAGCACATGCTCATACTTTGTGCTTTTGCTGGTGGACGGCAGAAGCTGATGCCCCTCGATCAGGCCCACGATGGTCAAAACGTAGATGGTTCCCCGATCCGTTCGGATCAAGGAGGAACCAAAATCCAGGATAGCCTGATTCTCCTGATTTTCCGTCTGTTCCGTTTTGGATGGTGTTTCTTCCATTCAGCATACCTCCTTTTTTCTCTAGTCTGCCCACCCATGTGTTTTTTACGCACATCTTTTTTTCTCACAGACCATCAGAGCGGTTGAATTACAGCAAAAATGATGCTACAATAAGATATAGTTAGATATAGCTAACTTATTTCTTGTGGTCTGCCATGGGATTGAATAATGATTGAGGGGAAAACCAAGATGTTCACGGAATATTTTCAAGAAAATGCGAAGCCGCCTATACCAGCCATCAGCGTACATCAGATCTCCCGCAATTCCAGGGAGAATTCCTCCTCAAATTCTCTGGATATCCAACCAAAGAAGGGAATGCTCTCCATTTTCTTCTGCATACGGGGTTCCATGACACTGATCAACAGAGCCAAACAGCAGGAACATATACTGGCACGAGAACTTCTTCTGCTCACAGACAACGCGGACATCACCAGCACAGAAGCAGTCCCTCCCTTTGAGGGAATCTGTGTAACCCTTGACCGCCAGGCCGCACAGGACAGTTTTCTCCATCTTTGTCAGCTATGCGGAGATTCTCCGATCACCGCCAGACAAGCCGGAGAACCGACAGAGCCACAGGGCGGTGTCCATGTGATCCATCCACAGCCGTGGACGACCTCAATGTTTCAGATCCTCTCTGATCTGTCTCCCGAAACCCGCAGCCACTATTGTGTCATCAAGAGCTTTGAGCTCCTGTACCTCACACAGATCCACTGCAACATAAAAGACAACAAACAGGGAATACAAGAAGGTACAGCTGATAATATAGCGAAAACCGCCCAGGACATGAGGGACTACATGCTGGGTCACTTATCAGAAAAAATATCCATCAATGATTTGAGTCAGCTCTTTCACCGCTCCCCTACCTCCTGCAAAAAATGCTTTCGCACCTACTGGGGGCAATCCATTCACAGCTGGCTCCTGGACCGCCGCATGGAGCGGGCAGCAGATCTGCTGGAGCACAGCATGCTGTCCATTCTCCAGATTGCTCAAGCGATCAGCTATGAGGGCACCAGTCAATTCAACGCGGCCTTCAAGCTGAAATATGGCATCACACCCAGTCAATATCGGAAAAACGCCGGTTTCCGTTGATTTTCTGCCTTTTTCCGCAAGGAAATCCACCCCGAATTTGATAAAATAGATATCCAAAGATTTGTCCCCAAGTGATATAAGGAGGGATCTGCTTTGAAGCATCATCGTTTTTGGGCCTGGGGCATGGTCATTTGTCTTCTGATGACTATGTGGACCGGCTACAAACACAAATAACTGGAAAAGAGGAATAGCAACATGAAAGATTTTTCTAAGGGAGCCGGTTGGTTTGCTGTTGGTACGCTTTTTGGTACTGTTGGCCTGAAGATGCTGGCCAGCAAGGAGGCCCAGAAGGTCTATATTCACGCTACCGCCGCTGGTCTGCGCATCAAGGACCAGGCGATGGCGACAGCAACTACCATTCAGGAGGGTGCCGCTGATATCCTCGCCTCCGCCAAGGAGCTCAACGAGGAGCGCGCCGCCAAGGAGGCCGCCGAGAAAGAGGCTGCGGCCATCGCAGATCAGGCGGACACCGCCAAGGAAACAGAAGAATAACTGCTGTTTCAGGGGAGCCGTGTTCACGGCTCCCCTTTTTCAGCAACTGGAGGAAACCAGATGAAAGCAACGATTTTACACGAGAGCCGCGGCCGGATCCGACTCCGACTGGCCCAGGCTCAGATGAGTGTCACGCAAGCTGACAATTTGGAGGCCTGGCTGCAGCAGCAGCCCTGGGCCAAGGAGGTTACTGTACACGAGCGGACCTGCTGTGTCATCCTCCGTTTCAGCGGCAGCCGGGATCAGGTCATCCGTGCGATCAGCAGTTTTTCCTGGGCTCTGGTAGAGAATATGGAGTCCAGCACATACAGCAGCCGCCAACTTGACCGGGAATTTCAGGAAAAGCTGATGGGCATGGTGCTGCGGAAGGCGGTATCCATAACCCTGCTGCCCGCTCCCCTGCGTGCCGCACGTGTCTGTCTGCATATGATCCCCTTCCTGCGCCGGGGTCTGCACTGTATCTTCCACCGTCACATGAAGGTGGAACTGCTAGACGCCATTTCCATCGGCATCTCCGCCTTCCGCCGCGATTTCCGCACGGCCGGCATGGTCATGTTCCTGCTGGAGATCGGCGATCTGCTGGAGGAGTGGACCCGGAAACGCTCCATCGAGGACCTGGCCCACTGCATGTCCTTGAATATCGACCGGGTATGGCTGCGCACCACTGAGGGCAGTGAAGTACTGGTCCCCATCTCCCAGGTACACCCCGGCGATCAGCTGGTGGTGCGCATGGGAAATCTGGTCCCGCTGGACGGCATCGTCTCCGAGGGCGAGGTCATGGTCAACCAGAGCTCCCTCACCGGCGAGTCCATTCCTGTGGCCAAGCGCCCGGGCGGCACCCTCTACGCCGGCACAGTGGTGGAAGAGGGCGAGTGTATCATGGAGGTCAAGCAGACCAGCGGAAACAGCCGTTACGACAAGATCGTCTCCCTGATCCAGGACTCCCAGCAGCTCAAATCCGAGGCTGAGAGCAAAGCCGCCTACCTGGCGGATAAGCTGGTCCCCTACACCTTTGCAGGCAGTCTGCTTGGACTGGTCCTGACCCGCAATGTGACCCGTGCCCTTTCTGTCCTGATGGTGGACTTCTCCTGCGCACTCAAACTGGCTATGCCCCTGGCCGTCCTCTCCGCCATGCGGGAAGCCGGCAAGCAGCACATCACAGTCAAGGGCGGAAAGTTCCTGGAACTGGTCGCCCAGGCAGACACCATTGTCTTTGATAAAACCGGTACGCTCACCCACGCCTGCCCCCGGGTGGACAAGGTGATCCCCTTCGGCGGACGGGATGAGCAGGAAATGCTTCGACTGGCCGCCTGCCTGGAGGAACACTTCCCCCACTCCCTCGCCAACGCCGTGGTGGATGAAGCCAAATATCGTGGACTGGACCACGAGGAGCTCCACTCCAAGGTGGAATATTTGGTGGCACACGGCATCGCCAGCTCCGTCAATGGCGAGCGCGTCCTGATCGGCAGTGCCCACTTCATTTTTGAGGATGAAGGCTGTACTATCGCAGAAGCCGATCAGGATCTCTTCGATCATCTCCCATTGGAGTACTCCCACCTCTATCTGGCCATCGGCGGTGAGCTGGCTGCGGTAATCTGCATCTCCGACCCGCTTCGGCCCGAGGCCGCCGATGTGCTCTGTGCACTGCGAAAGCACGGAATCCAGAAGACTGTTATGCTCACCGGTGACAGCCAGCGCACCGCCGCTGTCATTGCCGCCCGCCTTGGTGTGGACGATTTCCGCGCCGACGTCCTGCCCGCAGACAAGGCCAGCTACATTGCACAGCTGCGCGCCGAGGGACACACCGTGATTATGGTTGGTGACGGAATCAACGACTCCCCCGCCCTCTCCGAGGCCGATGTGGGCATCGCCATCAGTGACGGTGCCGCTCTGGCCCGTGAGATTTCCGACATTACCATCGCAGCCGAGGACCTGTGGGAGCTGGTTGAGCTGCGGCAGATCGCCCAAGGACTGCTCCGCCGCCTGCACAACAACTACCGCTTCGTCATTGGCTTCAATGGCAGCCTGATTGCGTTGGGACTCCTGGGCTTCATCACCCCCACTGTCTCTGCCGCTCTGCACAACTTCTCTACTCTGGGAATCAGTCTGCGGAGCATGACCCCCCTGCCCAGAACTCAGCTTGAGCTGCCTGGCCGCAAGGAACCCTCTGATACCAACGCCTAAATCAAAAGCACTCTGCTGACAAGCTCAGCAGAGTGCTTTTTTATGTTCACTATACAAGTAAAAGTACCCCGACAGAGCACGCCATGCGCTCTGTCGGGGTACTGATATACTCTGACTCGAAAATCAGGCCTCAAAGATTGCTTTCATTCCCTTAAAGGTCATATAGCAGTCCAGCTTACCCACTGTCTCAAAGGGGGCGTGCATAGACAGCACAGGGACACCGGCATCCAGGGTGTCGATGTTCCGCTCGGCCATATACATGGCCACGGTGCCGCCGCCGCCCTCGTCCACCTTGCCCAGCTCTGCCATCTGCCAGAACACGTCCGCGTTGTCCAGCACCCGGCGCACATGGCCTACCACCTCAGCGGAGGCGTCGGAGGCCCCGGACTTGCCGCGGGAGCCGGTGTACTTGCACAGAGCCATGCCGTGATTCACAAAGGCGCTGTTGCGCTTCTCATAGACATCGGCAAAATTGGGATCATACGCTGCTGTCACGTCAGCGGACAGGCAGAAGGACTTCTCATAGCAGGCCCGCAGGGGGATGTTCTGGCCGGCGCACAGATCCTCCATAAAGGTGTCAAAGGCGGCGGACTTCATGCCGGAGACACCCTCGGAGCCAATCTCCTCCTTGTCGGCCAGCATGCACACGGCGGTGTGCTCCGGAGTGTCCAGCTGGAGCAGGGCGGCCAGGGCGGCGTAGGAGCACACCCGGTCGTCGTGGCCGTAGGCGCCGATCATGGAACGGTCAAAGCCGATGTCGGTCGCCTTGTAGGCGGGCACGGCGCACAGCTCAGCGGAGAGGAAATCCTCCTCCACAATGCCGTACTTCCGATTCAGCAGCTCCAGCACCTGGAGCTTGACCCGGTCGGTCCCCTCGTCATCCCGCAGAGGACGGCTGCCCACCAGGATGTTCAGGGTCTCAGCGGGGATGGCCTCGCTGAGAGGGTTTTTGGACTGCTTAACGCCCAGGTGGGGCAGCAGATCGTCAATGGTGAACAGGGGGTCTCCCTCCCCGTCACCCACAGAGACCCGGACCACCTCGCCGCTCTTCAGCGCAATGACACCGTGGAGCTCCAGAGGGATGGTCACCCACTGGTACTTGCGGATTCCGCCGTAGTAATGTGTTTTGAGGAACGCCAGCTCGGAGTCCTCATACAGGGGGTTCTGCTTCAGATCCAGGCGGGGGGAGTCGATGTGGGAGGCGCTGATGTTGACGCCCTCCTCCAGACCCTTGCGGCCCATGACCGCCAGCATGATGGCCTTCCCCCGGTTGACCCGGTAGATCTTATCACCCGGCTTCAGCTCCATGCCCCGGGCATAGGCCCGGAATCCGGCCGCCTCGGCCAGCGCGATGGTGCGGTCCACGCACTCACGCTCCGTTTTGCCCGCGTCCAAAAACTGCTTATATCCGACACAGTAGGTCTCCATGACCTCCAGCTCCTGGGGGTCCAGCCGGTCATATCCGGTTTTACGGTCATAGACCAGGGCCTTGCGCAGCTGCTCGCCCCGGGTCAGTTCCTTGTTCTCTTCCATGTTGATCTTCCTCCTTTGATCGTAGTGTGCGCTCAAGTGCGCAATGCTATGTAAATCGGGGATCAGTTGGCCTGCTCCCGCAATATGATCTCGAACAGCGCCCTGGCCTTTGCCCCAAACTCCTGCGCACTGGCACAGTCGTTGTTCAGCACATAGTCGCAGCGGCGGGCAAAATACTCCTCCGGCTGCTGGGCGTTGACCCTGGACTGGGCATATTCCCGGGAAATTCCCTCCCTGGCCATGATGCGCTCCACCCGGATCTCCGGGGGCGCAGTAATGGCCAGCGTCACGCCGCACAGCTGGGCCAGGCCGCTCTCAAAAAGGCCGATGGCGTCAATGGCAGCCGCCGGCCGCTCCTGGCGCTCCGCCTGGTCCAGCAGGTCCCGCACCGCCTTTCGCACATAGCGGTGGGCGATGGCGTTCAGGTCCTCCAGGGCCGCCGGGTCGTGGAACACCACATTGCCCAGCTTCCTGCGGTCGATGAGCCCATGCTCATCCTTCAGCGGGCCAAACCGACTCTCCAGTTCATTCTTTAAAGTTATATTACTTTTCAGTAAATCGTGGTACACCACGTCGCAGTCGATCACCGCTCCCCCCAGCTTTTCCAGCTCATTGAGGGCTGTGGTCTTGCCTGCGCCGGTGGTTCCGGTGATGCCAATAACGATCATGGCTCTCCCCCTTTTCTCACGCCTGGATGATGTGGAACCCGGCCGCCTTGTTCAGCCGGTTGGCGATGGCCAGGCCGATCCCCTCCGCGTCCGGGCACTGGGCCCAGATGGCCGGGACGTGGGTATGGTCGAAGGCACGCAGGGCGTCAAAAATCCGGCGGGCCTGCTCCTCCTTATCCCCGGCGGGACCCAGGTCCATGACGGTCCTTGGCCTCTCCTCACTCCGGAACAGGGCGGTGAACTCATCAAAGCAGATGATCCCGTCCTCTGCCCCGGCGTGCCGGGCGATGTAGGCCGCCGACCGCTCCGCCGGGCCGGTGACCACGGTCACCGGGGCCTTGGGGGCGTAGTGGCGGTACTTCATCCCGGGGGCCTTGGGCTTTTCACCCGCCCCCAGCAGACGGGTGACCGCTGGGTCCACCGCCACCTGGCCCAGGGCGTCCCGGAGCTGCTCCAGGGTGATTCCGCCGGGCCGCAGCAGACGGGGCGGCGTGCAGGTCAGGTCGATGATGGTGGACTCCACCCCCACAGAGCAGGGGCCGCCGTCCAGAATAGCGTCGATCTTCCCATCCATATCCTCCAGCATGTGCTGGGCGGTGGTAGGGCTGGGCCGGCCGGAGGTGTTCCCGGAGGGGGCGGCCACCGGCACATCTGCCGCAGCCAGCAGCGCCCGGCACAGCGCGTGCTCCGGGCAGCGCATCCCCACTGTATCCAGTCCGGCAGTAACCACATCGGGAACCACATCCCGGCGCTTGAGCACCATGGTCATGGGGCCCGGCCAGAACCGGCGGGCCAGCTCGTAGGCCGCGTCCGGGATCTCCCGGCAGTAGCGCTCCAGCCAGTCCACCGTGGGGATATGCAGGATCAGCGGGTTGTCCTGGGGCCGGCCCTTGGCCTGGAAAATGTGCCGGACCGCCTCCGGGTTCAGACCGTTGGCCCCCAGTCCGTAGACCGTCTCGGTGGGGATCCCAACCAGGCCGCCCTCCCGCAGAATCTGAGCCGCAAGCTCGATTTCTCCCTGTGTCAGTTGTTTTGTTTCCATGGGCAAAGCTTCCAATCTCTCTCATGGCCCTGGGCCATGTCTTATTTCAGGATCAGCTCCATCAATTCCGCTGCACTCTCCACCAGGTGGTCCGCACCCGCCTGGATCAGCTCCTCCCGGGAGCGGAATCCCCACAGGACGCCGCAGCTCTCCAGACCGCCGTTCTTGGCCGTCATAATATCCACATCGCTGTCCCCCACAAAGAGGGTGGTCTCGGGCTTGGCCCCGATGCGCTCCATCAGCACGCAGAGCAGCGCGGGGTCTGGCTTCACCGGTACGCCGGGCAGCGCCCCCTGGACCACGGAAAAGCTGTCGGGATAGTACTGCTCCACGATGGGACCGGCGGCCACGTCGGGCTTATTGGTCAGAACGGCCAGGGTCAGACCGGCCCGGCCCAGCTCCTTGACCGCCTGGGGCATCCCATCATAGGCCCGGGTCTTTTCCGCCTTGTGGTCAGCATAGCGCTCGTTGAACTCCTGATAGAGCTGGTCCAGCAGCTCCTTTGTCAGCTCAATGTCGGCAGGTGCGGCACGCTCCATCAGTTTTCTGGCTCCGTTGCCCACAAACCGCTTGTATTCATCCAGCTCGTGGACCGGCCAGCCGTGCTGGGCGCACACCCAGTTGGTGGCGTTGGCCAAATCCTCCAGAGTATTGAGCAGGGTGCCGTCCAGATCAAAAATCACATGTGTCCACATGGTACTGCCTCCGATTACAGATAAATCCCGATCTCCATGCCGCCGATCTCCACGGTGGTGTCCCTGGCGAATTCGGCACGCTGGAGATAGGCCTTGACAGCCAGCTGTGCGTACTTGGGATTGATGGTCTCGTCCTCCAGATCCAGGTCGATGCGTCCCTCCTCGCCGCCGCAGACTGCGCCGTGGTCGTCCAGCACCTCGTTGATCTCCTCCACCACGTCCTCCAGGGCCTTTCCCATGGGCAGGGTGTTATAGTGAATGTACATATCCATATTCATCATGCTCCAAACTTTATGATTGTTCTTTCAGCCGCTCCGCCTGATCGGCGGCAGCCAGGGCGTCAATGATCTCAGTGAGATCGCCGTCCATTACACTGTCGATTTTATAAATGGTCAGGCCGATGCGGTGATCCGTCACCCGGCCCTGTGGGAAATTATAGGTGCGGATGCGCTCGTTGCGCATTCCGGAGCCCACCTGGCTGCGCCGCTGCTGGGTGTACTCGCTGCTGATCTTCTCCTGCTCCGCCTCGTACAGGCGGGAGGCCAGGATGCGCATGGCCTTGTCCCGGTTCTGGAACTGGCTGCGCTCCTGCTGGCACTCCACCACAGTACCGGTGGGCCGATGGATCAGACGGACCGCCGAGGAGGTCTTGTTGACATGCTGGCCGCCCGCACCGGAGGAGCGGAACACCTGCATCTCGATATCGGCCGGATTCAGCTGAACATCCACCGCCTCCATCTCCGGGAGCACCGCCACCGTCACGGTGGAGGTGTGGACCCGGCCGCCCGACTCGGTCTCCGGCACCCGCTGGACCCGGTGGACGCCGCTTTCAAACTTCAGGCGGGAGTAGACATTCTTGCCTTCTATTGTAAAGGAAATTTCCTTTATCCCGCCTAGTTCTGTTTCGTTTAGCGAGTCTACCTCGGCGCGCCAGCCCTGGCTCTCGGCGTACATGGAGTACATCCGGTAGAGGGAGTGGGCAAACAGGGCCGCCTCCTCCCCGCCGACACCGGCCCGGATCTCCACAATGACGTTTTTGCCGTCGTTGGGATCCCGGGGCAGCAGCAGAAACTGGAGCTTGTTCTCCAGCTCCTCCAGTCGCACCTTGGCCTGCTGGAATTCCTCCTGGGCAAGCTCCCGCATCTCAGGATCGGACAGCAGCTGCTGCGCCTGGTCCCGCTCCTCCCGGGTCTCCCGGTAGAGCCGGTAGGTCTCCACCAGTTCCTGGAGCTCGGCCTGCTCCTGATTGAGCCGGGCCACCTGAGCCGGGTCATCGTAGGTCTCAGACGCGCCCAGCCGGGCCTCGATCTGACTGTATTTCGCCTCGATGGCGTCTAACTTATCCAGCATGGCGTTCCTCCTCGGGATTTTTGGGACTTAACGGTCCAACAGAAAAGATTTGACCAGGGCCAGCGGCTCCCGGATATACATTTTCAGCCGGGACGGCGTGTGGCTGGACGGGGCGGCCAGGGTGGACACGTTCTCAAAGCCAAACCGATCGGCCAGCATCCTGGCACGGGTCAGATGAAACCCGTTGGACACCACCAGGACCTCCTGATCCAGGTCGAAGCCCTCCTTCTCCAACAGGGCGGCGGAGAACTGAAAATTTTCTTTGGTGTTGTGGGAGTCCCCCTCCAGCAGCAGCCGGTCCTCGGAGATCCCGTTCTCCTTCAAATAATCGGCCATAGCCTGGGCCTCGGTGGAGGGCTCGTCCGGTCCCTGGCCGCCGGAGACCACCACCGTCATCTCCGGGTGGTCCGCCAGATAGTCCAGCGCCGTATCCAGCCTGTCCTGGAGCAGCATGGAAGGCCCCCAGGGCTTGACCTGGCAGCCCAGAATGAGCATGACCTGGGGATCGCCTGTCACATCGTCATGGTCCCCATAGAAAATCACGCCCAGCAGAGAGCCAAAGCACAGAACACCGACCAGGACCAGGGTCAGCAGGACCTTGATCCAACCAGCAGTGCGCCGGCCCTTATAGCTGTAAATAGATCTTCTGCTCATCCCCTGGCCTCCTCCAGCTCGGCAGACAGCCGCTCCCAGGTGTCAAACAGCTCCAGAGTCTCGTTCTCCAGCTTTTCCTTCTGCTCATAGAGCTCCTGAAGCTTCTGATAGTCGGAGGAGGCGGCCTCGATCTGCCGGTTCAGCTCCTCCATCTGTTCCTCCGCCCGGGTCACGGCCCGCTCGGCGGCATTGACTTCCTTCTCCAGGTTCTTGGTCCCGCCCTGGCGCTTGGGCTTCTCCTTCTTGACCTTGGGTGCAGCATTCTTCTCCGCTGACGATGCAGCCAGCAGCTTCTGCCGCTCCCGGAAGGCCTGGAACTCCCGATAGGTCCCGCGGAAATCGGTGATCTGTCCGTTTTCCAGCATCCAGATCCGATTGGCAAAGCGGTCAATAAAATAGCGGTCATGGGAGACAAAGAGCAGGTTGCCCTCGTACTCCTCCACCGACTCCTCGATCCACTCCCGGCTCTGAATGTCCAGATGGTTGGTGGGCTCGTCCAGGACCAGCAGATTGATCTCAGCATCCATCAGCATGCACAGCCGCAGCCGGGACTGCTCACCGCCGGACAGAGCGGACACCGGCTTAAAGACGTCCTCCCCCCGGAATTTGAAGCTGGCCAGCCGGTTCCGTGCTGTCTGGGCCGTGCAGTTCAGGTCATAGAGCATGGTGTCCAGCAGACTGCGCTCCGGGACGTTGAAGTGGATGATCTGGGGCAGGTAGCCGATGCGGACCGTGGGACCCAGCTTTACCTTGCCGGCGTCCGGCAGCTCCTCCCCCATGAGAATCTTCAGCAGCGTGGATTTTCCGCTGCCGTTGTCACCCAGCAGGGCGATGCGCTCGCCGCCCTCCACCTCCAGATTGAGGTCGGAGAACAGAGTGCGGTCCCCGAAGGATTTTGCCAGATGCTTGATGGAGAGCACCTCGTCTCCCCGAAACTCCCGCACCCCGAAGCGGACCTCCATTTTTCGGTCCTGGGTGGGGCGGTCGGCGGCCTTCATGCGCTCAATGCGCTTCTCGATGGAGAAGGCCCGCTTGTGGAGCAGCTCCGTGTTATGCTCGTGCATCTTCCGGGCCGTCTCGCTCAGGCGCTCGATCTCCGCTTTTTCCTTCTCATACTGGCGCAGCCGCTCCAGATAGCGCTGCTCCTTCTCCACGGCATAGAAGCTGTAATTGCCCGCATAGAACTCCGCTTTTCCGTTCTGGATCTCCACCACCCGCTTGACCACCTTATCCAGGAAGTAGCGGTCGTGGGAGACGGTCAGGACGGTGCCCTTGAACCGCTCCAGATACTCCTCCAGCCACTCGGTGGCCCGGAGGTCCAGGTGGTTGGTGGGCTCGTCCAGCAGGAGGATGTCTGTATCCTCCAAAATCAGGCGGCCCAGGTTCACCCGGGTCTTTTCGCCGCCGGACAGGTGGTCAAAGAGCCGTCCGCGCATCTCCTGGGAGATGGACAGGCCGTTGCACACCTTATTTTTGTTGGTCTCGGTCTCATAGCCGCCTCCGGTCTGATAGGCAGCTGTCAGCTTGTCGTATCGGGCCAGCACAGCGGGGTCGTGCCCTTCGCCCATCCGGATGGTGAGCTGCCGCAGCTCCTCCTCCATCTTTTTCAGAGGCAGGAAGGCGGTGTCCAGCACATCCTCCACCGTATATCCAGCCGGGTAGACCGGGATCTGGGAAATCAGACCGATCCGCTTGCCGGGCGCGATGACCACATCGCCCTCGTCATAGTCCAGTGCTCCGGTGAGAATGCGCAGCAGGGTGGTCTTGCCGCACCCGTTTGGGCCCAGCAGACCTACCCGCTCGCCGGTATCCACCTGAAAGCTCAGACCATCCAGGATCTTGCTGCCCACCTCAAATTCCTTGACCAGGCCGGTAATGGAAATGTCGATCATATCTTCCTCTTCTATCTCTGCGTCATCATGTGCGCTGTTTTCAGTTTGGAGGACTTACTCCTCCTCCGTCCGCTCCTTCAGATAGGCGGACAGCTCCTCCAGGGCCATACCCCGGGAGGCCTTGACCAGGATGGTGCTATCAGGGCACAGGACCTGGTCCAGCACCTGCTTTGCCCTGGCCTTGTCCGGGCAGTGGTACACCTGGGGTACACCGGACGCCTCGGCCCCCTTGGCCAGATACTCGGCCAGCTCGCCCACTGCCACCAGGCAGTCGATCTTCGCCTGGCCCAGGTACTCACCCACACTTCTGTGGAGGGCGGGGGCGAAATTGCCCAGCTCGAACATATCGCCCAAAACCGCGATCTTGTGGCTGCTCTGGGCGTCGGCCAGCACGCTGATGGCTGCCCGCATGGACTGGGGGTTGGCGTTATAGGTATCATCCAAAATGGTGATGTTCTGGCCGCGCCGCAGAATGTTCATCCGCATCCGGGTGGGCACGAAGCTCAGGATGCCCTCCTCGATCTCATCCGGGCTGAGACCCAGCCGCTCACCCACCGCCGCAGCGATCAGCGAGGGGTAAATCATGTGGGCGCCCAGGGCAGGAATCCGGACCTCCCGGTCCATGCGCGGGGTGGTCATCCGGCAGCTGATCTGGCTGATGCCGTCTCCCTCGATCTGGGAGCAGCAGTACTCCAAAGCCGGGTCCCTGCCGCAGAACACCGTCTCCACAGCAGTCTTTCCCCGGAGGGTGGACAGCATGGGGTCGTCTCCGTTCAGGATCAGCAGCCCGTCCTTTTGGATATGGGGCAGCAGCTCGCACTTGGCCTTGAAAATATTTTCCCGGCTGCCCAGGCGCTCGATGTGGGCGTCACCGATGTTGGTGATCACACCGATCTGAGGACGGACGATGCCGCTCAGGTAGTCGATCTCCCCCAGGCAGTCCATCCCCATCTCCAGCACGCAGGCCTGGTAGCTGTGGTCCAGACGGAAAATGGTCAGGGGCAGGCCGATGTTATTATTGAAGTTTCCCTCGGTTTTGAGCACCTTGTACTTCTGGCTCAGCACGGCGGCAATCATATCCTTGGCCGTTGTCTTGCCCACGCTGCCCGTAACCCCGATAAAGGGAATGTCAAACTGGTTGCGGTACCAGATGGCCAGATCCCGCAGGGCGTCCTGGGTGGAATTGACCTTGATATAAAACTTATCCGCCCGGTAGTGTTCCAGCTCCACTGCGGTAAAGCAGCCATCGGCCCCCTTCTCCAGGGCGGAGGACAGGTAGGCGTGGCCGTCGAAGCGCTCTCCCACCAGGGGAATAAACAGGGAGCCCTTCCGGATCGTTCGGCTGTCCGTATCCACGCAGGTCACTGCGGCGTCCATGTCCCGGAACTCGCCCAGCAACGTCCCGCCCACGGCCTCCAGCAGCTCAGAAATTTTGATCGGTTCCATCGATCACTTACCCGCCTTTCTCAATTCCAGAGAGGACTGAATAATGGTCTCGCACAGGGTTGCGTAGTCGATGCCCACGGCCGCCGCTTCCTGGGGCACCAGGCTGGTGGGCGTCATGCCGGGCAGGGTGTTGATTTCAAGGAAGTAGGGGGTTCCATCCTCGGTGACAATGAAGTCGGCCCGGGCGTAGACAGACAGACCCACGGTGCGGAACACGGTCAGAGCGGCCTCCCCCACCTGCTTCTCCCACTCAGCGGGGATCTGGGCGGGGCACACCTCCTCGGCGGCGCCGGGCTGATACTTGTTGGCGTAGTCGTAGAAGCCCTCCTTGGGGATGATCTCGATGGAGGGCAGGGCGCGGTCGTTCAGGATGGCCACCTGGATCTCCCGGCCGCTGATATACTGCTCCAGCACGGTCCGTCCGCCCAGCTTGATGCTCTCAATCAGGGCTGTGTGGAGCTCCTCCCGGTCCTTGGCGATGTACACGCCGATGGAGGAGCCGCTGTCAATGGGCTTGACCACCACGGGCAGCTCGGCCTCCCGGGTCAGCTGCTCCAGATTCTCCTCGGTCACAGTCACAGACTGCCACTTGGGGGTGACCACCTGGTCGGCCACCAGCCGCTTGGTCAGGTCCTTATCCATGGCGATGGCGCTGGACAGGCTGCCGGAGCCGGTATAGGGCACGCCCATCAGATCCAGGGCGGCCTGGAGCCGTCCGTCCTCACCGCAGGAGCCGTGGAGGGCCAGGTAGACCACGTCGGCCTGCCGGCACAGCTCCAGGACGCCGGGGCCGATGACGCTGGCGCTGGCATCCTTTCGGGAGGCCCGCACTCGATTCAGGTCAGGGGCTTCACGGCTCACCTTTTTGAAGCTCTCCGGAATGGGGGCGTCAAAGGGGTCCACATTGCCGTCCCGTCCCTCCGTGCCGAAAAACAGGTCCATCAGCGCCACCTGATGCCCGCGGCTCCGCAGAGCCTGGCTGACCATGGCGCCGGAGGACAGGGATACATTTCGTTCCGGGCTCAAGCCGCCCGCAAGCACAACGATTTTCATAAAAACACCTCTTCAGGTCATGATGGTACTACAATATACTCAGCCTAATATTTTAACACATCCCCCCCAATTTAACAAGACAGCTGACAGAATTTCTCTCATTCTTCCCTGAAAACAGACAACACAGGGACCTCCATGGGTGAAATTGTCCTTCTCCGTTCAGCCTATACCGAACTCTGATTCTCCATCCTTATCTTATGCAGAAAAATCCCCGTTCATTTCTGTCCATCCATCGGGGGATGCGCCCCATTTTGGCCCTCAAAAAGGCCCCACCTCCGGGTGGGGCCTTGCGCTCGCCTTACTTCTTGATGTCCTCCCAGTACCGCTTGGCCGCCTGTTCGGTCTTGTTGTCCCCGTACTCGTAATAATGCCGCCCTTTCAGTTCATCGGGCAGGTACTGCTGGGCCACCCAGTGCCTGGGGTAGTCGTGGGGATAGAGATAGCCCTGGTCCCGTTCCAGTCCGGCGGAGTCCGCGTGAACATTTTGCAGCTCTCTTGGAATATCTCCCACCCGGCCTGCACGCACATCGGCCATTGCCGCACCGATGGCCTGATAGACCGAATTGGACTTGGGCGCGGTGGCCAGCAGCACCACCGCCTGGGCCAGAGGGAGCCGGGCTTCGGGCAGGCCCAGCTGGAGGGCGTTATCCACGCAGGCCTTGACGATGGGCACCGCCATGGGATAGGCCATCCCCACGTCCTCGCTGGCCGAGCACAGGATGCGGCGGATGGGTGTGATCAGGTCCCCCGCCTCCAGGAGCCGGGCCAGATAGTGGAGGGCGGCGTCCGGATCGGAACCCCGCATGGACTTCATCAGGGCGGAGGCAATATCAAAATGGGCGTCTCCCTCCCGGTCATAGCGCATTGCGGACTTCTGAACCACCGTTTTTGCGTCCTCCATGCTGACAAGGAGTTTTCCTTGCTCCCGCTTGGCGGCAGTAAGCAGAAGCTCTACCGCGTTCATAGCTTTTCGGATATCCCCACCGCAGGCGGAGGCGATCTGCTCCCGTACGCCCTCCTCGCACTCCACCGGGGCGCCCAGACGCTCCGACATGATGGAGATGCCCCGATCAATGGCGGGCAGAGCGTCCTCAGCGGTGATCTGCTTGAACTCAAAGACGGTGGAGCGGGACAGCACGGCCCCAAACACCGCAAAGAACGGGTTCTCGGTGGTGGAGGCGATCAGGGTGATTTTCCCGTTCTCCATAAACTCCAGAAGGGACTGCTGCTGCTTTTTGTTAAAGTACTGGATCTCATCCAGATACAGCAGAACCCCGTCAGGGGCCATGAGGGTACCCACCTCCCCCATGATGTCCTTGATGTCCGCGATGGTGGCGGTGGTGGCGTTCAGCCGGTGGAGCGGCCGGTTGGTCCGCCGGGCGATGATGTTGGCCACGGTGGTCTTGCCGGTCCCCGAGGGGCCGTAAAAAATCAGATTGGGGACGTCGCCCCCCTCGATAACCCGGCGCAGCAGACCGTCAGGTCCCAAAATATGTCTCTGCCCCACCACCTCGTCCAGCGTTGTGGGGCGGATCTCATCAGCCAAAGGTCGATAGGCCATGATATCCCGCCTTTCTTCTCCGCCCTTCTCTGGCAAAGGGACGTTTTATGGGTTCATTCTCCGCTCTTGGCGAAGTGGTCGCACCAGGGCCGCAGGGTACAGCTCTGGCACTGGGGCCGCCGGGCGATGCACACCGCACGGCCGTGGAGGACCATTCTGTGACAGAAGTCGTTGGACTCCTCCGGGGGCAGCACCGCCCGGAGCTGGGTCTCCACCTTGGCCGGGTCCTTGGTCCCGTCGGTCAGTCCCAGCAGCCCGGTGATCCGGATACAGTGGGTGTCAGCCACCACCACACCAGGGGTGTGGTACACGTCGCCCAGGATCAGGTTAGCCGTCTTGCGGCCCACACCGGGCAGCTTCAGCAGGTCCTCCATGGTGTTGGGCACCCTGCCGCCGTAGTCCCGCAGCAGCATCTGAGAGGCCAGCACGATGTCCCGGGCCTTGGCCCGGAAAAAGCCGGTGGAATGGACCAGCTCCTCCACCTCGCTGATGTCGGCCTGGGCCAGGGACTCCAGGGTGGGGAATCGGCCATAGAGGGCCGGGGTAACCTGGTTGACCCGCTCGTCGGTACACTGGGCGGCCAGACGGACGGAGAACAGCAGCTCATAGTCTTTTTCATATTCCAGAGAACATAGACCCTCAGGATAGAGCTTTTTCAGCTCCTCCACGATGGCCCATACGTTTTCTTTCGATTTCATGGCGATCCCTCCCAAAACTCATACAGGATAAAAGCAGTCCCATTGTACCACAGTCCAAAGGATTTTTCGACAGGAAAATTCCATAGGCTCCATTGTTTTTCCGTAAAAATCTGGTATAATGGCTGATAACATGCAGCCCGCCCCTATGGGCGCATAAATTTATGCTGGAAGGGAGCATCCCAATCATGGTCAAGGAATCCATGTCCTTTCTCTGCGCGGCAGATCCCGAGGTCGGCCGTGCCATCCAAGCCGAGTTTGACCGGCAGCAGCAGAACATCGAGCTCATTGCCTCTGAAAACATCGTCAGTCCCGCAGTTCTGGCCGCAGCCGGCACCGTACTGACCAACAAATATGCCGAGGGCTACGCCGGACACCGCTACTACGGCGGCTGCCAGTGTGTGGATGTGGTGGAGACCCTGGCTATTGAGCGGGCCAAGCAGCTGTTCGGCGCACAGTTCGCCAACGTGCAGCCCCACTCCGGCGCTCAGGCCAACTACGCCGTCTATCAGGCCCTGTGCCAGCTGGGCGACACCGTCATGGGCATGAGCCTGGACAACGGCGGCCACCTGACCCACGGCTCCAGCGCCAACTACTCCGGCAAGCACTACAAGATCGTGCCCTACGGCGTCAACGCCGAGGGGTTCCTGGACTACGACCAGGTCCGGGACATCGCCAAAGAGTGCAAGCCCAAAATGATCATTGCCGGCGCCTCCGCCTACCCCCGGATCATCGACTTCAAGATCTTCCGTGAAATCGCCGACGAGGTGGGCGCCTACCTCTTTGTCGATATGGCCCACATCGCCGGTCTGGTAGCCGCCGGGCTCCACCCCTCCCCTGTCCCCTACGCCGACGTGGTGTCCACCACCACCCACAAGACCCTGCGCGGCCCCCGGGGCGGTATGCTGCTGACCAACAACCCCGACATCGCCAAAAAGCTGAACTCCGCCATCTTCCCCGGCTCCCAGGGCGGCCCGCTGGAGCACATCATCGCCGCCAAGGCCGTTGCCTTCGGTGAGGCCCTGACGCCTGAATTCAAGGTCTACCAGCAGCAGATCCTGAAAAACGCTGCCGCCCTGGCCCAGGCCATTCAGAAGGGCGGTCTGGACCTGGTCTCCGGCGGCACGGATAACCACCTGATGCTGGTGGATCTGCGGCCCGCCGGTCTTACCGGAAAGGAGATGGAGAAGCGGCTGGACGAGGCCTGCATCACCGCCAACAAGAATACCATTCCCGACGATCCCCAGTCCCCCTTCGTCACCTCCGGAATCCGGCTGGGTACTCCCGCCGTCACCTCCCGGGGCTTTGTTGAGGCGGACATGGCAGTGGTGGGCGACCTCATCTGCCAGATTGCCAGAGAAGATTTTGAGACCAACCTGCCCCAGCTCCGGGCCAGGGCCCAGGCGCTCACCGCCAAGTATCCCATTTACACGGAATAAAAGATCAAATACAAAAACCGGGAGGACCGCTGCGGCGGTCCTCCCGGTTTCTCATTCAATAGAGCTCCAATCACCAGTCCTGCTCTGCGATCATCAGGATGGAGCCGTCCTTGCCGCTCTGGAACAGATAGCACTGCTCCGGACCGTCCGGTCCGGTATAGCTCACCCGCAGGGTGGGAACGGTGTCGGTAAAATAGGTGTACAGGATCAGCAGGGTATCGGCGTCCAGCTCCCTGGCCCGGAACAGCGGGTGGTCCGGGTGAAACGTCACCGCATCCGCATCCATGGTCCCCTGCTCCACAACGAAGTCCTTTAACAGGCCGTCGGTGTATAAGGCCACATGCTCCCCCTCCGGATCAATGACGGTCTGAAACACCCGATCAAATTGATCCTCCTGAACAGCGCTCAGATGGTCCGCATGCAGCGTGCTGCTGGGTTGGGGCGGTTCTGCCTGGCTTTTGGACTCCTCCGGAGCCTGATTGCAGCCGGCCAGCATCAGCAGCAGGATCGAGGCCATGAGGATGGAAGAAATCGTTCTTTTCATGTCAATCCCTCCTGTACGTCTGACTGCTCAGATTCCCCGGTTCAGGGTCTTTCTCAGACGGATCTTACCCTCCAGGGCCTGGTCGATCAGTCCGATAAACTTGTCCCGCTCCTCGGGCAGGCTACCCTTCAGGGGCAGGTAGTTGGAGGCGTGGTTGCTGGTGAAGTGCAGGGGGTCCACATCCAGATGCTCCAGCAGCAGGCGGCACTCCTCCAAAATCTCATCAGGGGTGCGGACCTTGAACCGGCCGGCCAGCACATCGTCCCCCAGCGGCGTATCCTTGGCGGGTGCGAAGGTCATGGCGGACAGATGCCGGGGCTTCATTTCATTGATCATTCTGGCGGTGGACAGGATGTGCTCCTCCCAGTCGCCGTCCTGGCCGGTCAGGCCCATGATGATGATGGCCCACAGGTCGATTCCGGCCTCCACCAGGTTCTGCCCCGCCTGGAGCATCTCAGCGGCGGTGCAGCCCTTCTTCACGGCGGCCAGGACCGCGTCACTGCCGCTCTCCACGCCCAGATAGGCCCGGCTCAGTCCTGCGTCATGGAGGGCCTTCAGTTCCTCCTTGGACTTGGACAGGGTGCTGCGCGGGCCGGCGTAGATGGTCACCTTCTCCAGCTTGGGGAAGGTGTCATACAGCTTGCGGAGAATCTGGATCATCTCATCGGTCTTGATGATGATGGCGTCGCCGTCCATCAGGAACACCCGCTTGAGTCCAGGACCGTAGTAGTCCTTCGCCATGTCGATGTCCTCCAAAATCTCCGCTGTGGGGCGGACACGGAACTTCTTGCTCTTGTACATGGCGCAGAAGGTACATTTGTTGTGGGAGCAGCCGATGGTACACTGGAGCAGGTAGCTCTTCCACTCTCCGGGGGGACGGTACAATAAATCACTGTCGTAACGCATAATTTGTTATCCTTTCAAACTTCTTGGCATCGTTCGGCTTCTGCTCGTGCAGAAGCTCTCGTTCAAAGGGTGTCCACGGGACTTCCGTCTCGCAGAACCTTGCGGATATTCCGCTCCGCCTTGGACCGGGGAAGCATGACCTCGTGTCCGCAGCCCATGCACCGCATTTTGAAATCCATCCCAACACGGAGCACCTCCCACTCCTGACTGCCGCAGGGGTGGGCCTTTTTCATTTTCAGCACATCGCCGACCCGGATATCCACTGTCATTCCTCCTCTGACCACGCTGTCTGCCGCAGCAGATCCGGGGTCCTATCTGATTGTGCCCATTATACGGTCTCCCTCTCCTCCTGTCAATCCGGTTCCGACGGGCGTCTGGGCCTTTGATAAAAGGGACCGCTCTGAGAGCGGTCCCTTTCCTGTTCAAGAGCAGAGCTTACTTGGTACCGAAAATACGGTCGCCGGCATCACCCAGGCCGGGCACAATGTAGGCGTGATCGTTGAGCTTCTCATCCACGGCAGCCACATAGATCTCCACGTCCGGGTGGGCGGCGCGGACGGCCTCGATGCCCTCAGGCGCAGCCAGGACGTTCATCAGCTTGATGTGCTTGCAGCCGTAATTCTTCATAAACTGGATAGCGGCCACAGCGGAGCCGCCGGTAGCCAGCATGGGATCGAGGACGATCACGTCACGCTCAGCGATATCGGTGGGCATCTTGCAGTAGTACTCCACGGGCTCGTGGGTCTCGGGGTCGCGGTACAGGCCGATGTGGCCCACCTTGGCAGAGGGGATCAGGGTCAGGATCCCGTCCACCATGCCCAGGCCGGCGCGCAGGATGGGCACGATGGCCAGCTTCTTGCCAGCCAGGCACTTGAAAGTGCCGGTGGCGATGGGGGTCTCGATCTCCACGTCCTGAAGGGGCAGGTCACGGGTGGCCTCGTAGCACTCCAGAGCGGCAATCTCAGAGACGATCTCGCGGAACTCCTTCACACCGGTGTTCTTATCACGGAGAATGCTCACCTTATGCTGGAGCAGGGGGTGGTCCAAAACGTGTACTTTGCTGTCAAACATGTCAAATACCTCTTTTATCCTTTATTTTTCTGTTCCCGCTCCAGCCGTTCCCGTTCCGCCTGGGACAGGCGGTGGTAGGCTGGCGCCAGATCCCGGCCGCTGATCAGGCCGTCGGCCCGGATGATCTCCACCGCGGCGCGGGCCACTCCCCACGCACCCTGCATCCGCAGATGCTCCGGCGCAAGAGTGAGAGAAATACCTTGTTCTGTTAAGGTATTATAACACAATGCCGCCCCATCTCCAACAACGATTTTAGGCTTTTCGATGTTTTTTATTTCCTCGCCCAGATCGGCCAGGCTGATTGCCCGGTCGGGACTCAGCCGCTCCAGCCGTCCGCCCCGGGCCAGGAACAGCGCATTATATACCTGTTTGCGCCGGGCGTCCATAGCACAGACGATCACGGTGTCCTCCAGATGGGCCAGGGGCCACGCCATGGACTCCAGCGTCGAGCATGGGGCGCAGGGCTTGTCCCCCGGCCAGGCCAGCCCCTTGACGGTGGCCACGCCGATGCGCAGGCCGGTAAACGAGCCCGGCCCGGCCGCAACAGCCAGCACATCCACCTGGTCCAGGGACGCGCCGCAGCTTTTGAGCATATTGTCCACCATGGGCAGCAGCGTGCAGCTGTGGGTCAGTCCGCTGTTCTGCCAGGTCTGGGCAATCAGGACCTCGTCCTCGCACAGAGCCGCCGAGCAGGCGGTGGCTGAGGACTCTATGGCCAGTATTTTCACAGTTCTACCCCCTTGATACTGATGCGCCGCTGGTCGTCGCTGTCGCCCCGGCGGACGTCCACCCGAATGGTGTCCTCCTCCAGAGCGTCCTCCACCCGCTCACTCCACTCCACGGCACACACGCCGTTTCGGGCCAGGTAGTCCTCCCAGCCAATGTCGTAGAGCTCATCTGAGCTCCCCAGCCGGTACATATCGAAATGAAACAGAGGCAGCCGCCCGCCCTCGTACTCATTGACGATGGTAAAGGTCGGGCTGGTGATCCGCTCCCGGATGCCCAGGCCCCGGGCCAGGCCCCGGGTAAACGCGGTCTTGCCCGCCCCCAGGTCGCCGGTATAGGCGATCACAGCTCCGGCCTGCACCGCCTGTCCCAGGCGCTGCCCCAGCTGCTCAGTCTCCTCTTCACTGTTGGTGATCCACTCCATCTCGGATCCCCTTTCCTTTGTTGTGTGTCCCCACACTTCTTTTTGATATGACTCAGATTATAACACACTTCCCGTTGTTCTTTCCAGAGAAAAGTGGTAAAATATAAAATTGAATCTGAATACCCGAGGTGAACATGTGAATTCCTTACTCTCTGCGCTGCGGGAATTTTTCCGCAAAGGGGATCTTGTGCTGCTCTCTCTGTGTGTGGCAGCCAGCGGCTTCGGCCTGATCCTGATTTACAGCGCGACCCGCTACTTTGGCAGCAATCGCTCCATCATCGTCCAGTCCGCCGGCGTTATGATCGGCGTGGTTCTTTTTATGGTCCTGACCTTTGTGGACCTGCATACACTGTTGGAAAAGGGCTGGAAGCTGATCCTGTTCTTCAATATCTGTTTCGTGATGCTGGTACGCACTCCCCTGGGCGTGGAGGTCTACGGCAACCGAAACTGGATCCAGCTCCCCGGCATTCCCATCACCATCCAGCCCGACGAGATCGTGAAGCTGACCTTTATCCTGCTGCTGGCCTATCAGATCAGCCATATCCAGGCCCAGGATCACGACATCAGCTCCATTCCATCCATCGCAAAGATCGGCATGCACCTGGTATTTATGGTGGGTCTGGTCGCCGCTGTCTGCGGTGACATGGGTATGTGCGTGATCTACATGTGCATCTTCGTCACCATGGCCTGGACCGCCGGCGTCAAGCTGCGCTGGTTCGTTGGTGTGGGCGGGCTGGGACTGTCCTCCGTCCTGATCCTCTGGAACATTATCCTGCCCCACACAAAGTACTGGGACGACTACCGCATCCGCCGGTTCCGGGTGGTTTTTGACCACGATCTGGACCCCCTGGGCAAGGGCTTTCAGCAGACCCGCTCCCTGCTGGCCATCGGCTCGGGACAGCTCACCGGCCAGGGCTACCTCAACGGGATGCAGACCCAGGCCTCCTTCAGCGATGCCCTGCCCGTCCGGGAGAGCGACTTCATCTTCGCCGTCTGCGGCGAGGAGTTCGGCATGATCGGCTGTCTCCTGCTGCTGGGACTTCTGGCCCTGATCGTGCTGCGCTGCATCTGGGTCGGACGGCACGCCAACTCCCCCTTCTCCGCCTATGTGGCCATGGGGGCGGCAGGAATGCTGATCGCCCAGATCGCCTTCAACGTGGGCATGTGCCTGTTCGTGGCCCCGGTCATGGGCCTGACCCTCCCCTTCATCAGCTACGGCGGCTCCTCCATCGTCACCATGTTCGCCGCTATGGGCCTGGTCTCCAGCATCAAGGCCCAATCCTCCCCAAGCTGGCTCAAGGACCGATATATGGTCTGAATCCAAGGACCCCCTCCCGTCCAAATCGGACAGGAGGGGGTCCTGTTATGCGCTCAGGGCGCTGTGTGGGTCCACTCCAGCTGGATCGCATTCCGCTCCAGCAGCTGGCACTTGTCCCGCCACTCCACATGGCCGGAGATACACAGATCCATACTGTTGTCCAGCACACCGGCATAGGCGATGCCATCTGCATCGTAGACCACGAGGACCAGGCGCAGCATCCTGTTCTGCCCGTCCCCATAATGGGTCCCATATACCTCGGCCAGACGTGTGCCGTCAAAGACCTGCGCATCCATGCGATTTACCCTCTCCAGCTCTCCTCCGCCCAGGGTCGTAAAGTCAGCCAGGGTCCCGCTCAGCGCCGGGATATACCCGCTCCCCGTGTCCTGAAACACATGGAACCGGTTCTTTTCTCCGTAAATCACCAAAAAATCATCATAGACAGCCTGGCCGAAATAGCTGCTGCTGCCCGGATCGCCGACCTCCCACAGGGGCAGGCTCTGCTTCTCCTGCCCGGTGGCTCCATCCAGCACACGCAGCAGATAGGCCCCATCCCGGTGCTCCACCATAAGAAGGTCCTCTCCGCCGGGCTTTTCCGTCATCTCCAGCACGTTCTCCCCGGGCTCCAGGGGCAGCACCATCTCCAGCTGGCCGATGGACAGGTCCCCCTCCCTGGGCAGACGGTAGAGCCCGTATCCGCCGGGGGTCCGGCTGTAATCCACCAGCTCCCCCTCCTCAGTGTACGCGCTGACCACAAAATAGAGGTATTGGTCAGCGGGGGCGCTGAGGGCTGCAATGTTGGGTGTGTGCTCGCTGCGGACATCCAGGGAGCTGATTTCCCCGGTCTCATGCTTGGTGACTGAGGCCTTTACCAGGTGGTCCTCCTCCACCGGAAATTGGAAGGCCTGGGCCAGATCGGTCAGGATCTGATAATGTGGATTTTCGGCCAGATCCATATATTGCAGCTCATGCCAATCCAAATACCCATCTCTCCGTAAAAGGCTGACACTCAGCGGATAGAAGCTGTAATAGTCCCGATACCGCAGCGTCTCCACGTTGGTCCCGCCCGCCTGGGTGCGGTCGGCCACATCCATCAGCAGCTCATTGAGCCCCACAAACTCCATGTCCCCATCGGGCAGGCTCAGGCTTCCGCTGGAGGACAGGTTCATGTCCCCGCCATACAACAGCACCTGTTCGCTGGCCGGAAAAGCATTGGGAAGGCCGGACCAGCTGAACCTCATGGCTGTTTCCGGCTTTTTGTCGGACGACAGCTCCGTGGTCCACCGGAGATGCTCATTGAAATGCAGGTTCATCCGGAGATTCAGCCCCTGGGCGGCGGATCGGTCCCCCATCAGAGTGGTCTCCCTGATCTCCACCTGCTCCCCGCTTCGGTCCAGGGCCAGGCTGGACACCCCCAGGCTGGTCACAGCAACAGCCAGCAGCACCACCATTGCGATCAGACTTTTTTTCATATGGGTCCCCCCTTACTCCTGCCCGTCGGTGAGCTGATCCAGTGCCCGGCTCACCCGATCGGCACGATAGTGATAGGTCTCTTTGATATAGCCCATGAGGGTCTTTCCCTCGTCCTCCAGCTCAGCGGTGGTGGTATCCCCCACTACCTCACCCTGGCGGAGCAGAATGGCCCATCCGATGAAGTTGGACACCTCTTCAATGAGGTGGGTGGACAGGATCACCGTCTCCTCCGGCTCCAGGATGCCCAGCAGGACCTTGTAAAAATCCTCCCGGTTGAATACGTCGTTGCCCGCAAAAGGTTCGTCCATCAGAATGTAATCCGCCCCCTGGCTCAGGGCCATGATGACCTCAAACTGGTTCTTCTGGCCGGTGGAAAAGCTGCGGACCGGCTTGTTCATGGGCAGCTCAAAGAAATCCATCAGGGCGTCGAACCGCTTCTGACGAAAGTGCGGAAACTGCTCGGCGTAGAACTGGGCGTGGGACTTGGGGGACAGATTGGGAAAAAAGGAGTGCTCACAGGTGGCGAAGGACAGCCTGTGGCGGTTGTCCGGGGTGATGGGCTGGCCGTCCAGCGTGATGGTGCCGAAGTACTTGAGAAAACCCAGAATGCTCTTCATCAGGGTGGTCTTTCCGGCGCCGTTCTCGCCGAACAGGCCTACGATCTCCCCCTGGGGCAGGGTCAGATTCACGTCCTTCAGCGCCCGCTTGGTCCCATAGGATTTGCTCACATTGTTTAGTTCAATCATATTCATAACCTCCTAGCCCACCGGCAGACAGCCTGCCGGAGTGGCATACAGATAGACAAGATAGTAGATCCCCAGCATCAGCAGAGCGGCCAGACCGCTGAGGACCGCGCCCAGGATGGGCAGGGTCCAGCACTGGCGGTGGATCACCCGCTGATCGGGCAGACGGCGCATGACATAGATGCTCATACTGCCCACCCGGTAACTCATGTAGTGCCACAGCACTGCGGCCAGCATACTCAGGGCCAGCAGGGCGAAGCCATTCAGCACGCCGACTCTCAGCACAGAAAACTCAGGCATCACCAGCCCCTCCACCAGCACCTTTTTGTCCCCGATCCACTGATAGAGATCGCTTCTGGCGTTGAAATAGCGGTCCAGAAAAATGGTGCTGTACAGGGCGGCCAGGGCTGCCCCGATGGCAAAGATCAGGCCCTCATGGCCCACATCGGCCTGGGGCGGAGCCAGGTAGAGAAAACTGCGCTTTTTCCGATTCTTCATAGATAGCTCTCCTCCTCAGATCCTGGAAATGCGGAGCGGATCGCCACGATGGCCAGCACCACAGCACCCACCATCACGATGAGGTCCTCCCCCGGCTCGGCCAGCTTCATCCGAAACACAGCGGGCAGCCCCACAGCAATGACGGCCAGCGGGGCAATGATGCTTTTCCCCCGTCTCAGCCGCACCGGGACGGATGCGGAGATGACCCCCAGGCCTCCGGACAGTACCAGCATACGCAGGATGCCGGTCCAGTCCCGCATGGGCAGCAGACTGTGCAGGAACTGCTCCCCATAGAAGGCCAGCAGGATGGACTGAGGGCCGTAGACATTGGGATCAGCCTGGGTGCCGTGCCAGCCAAAAACAGCCAGCAGAATCATCGCCTGAAAGCCCCACAGGATAACATAGCACAGGGTATTGTACCCGGCATGGCAGGCAAACACCGCTCTGGGCCCGATTCTCAGCCGGTTCAGGGTGCAGCCCGCCTTGGCGCTGGACGGGACAAGCAGCACTGCTGACCAGAGCAGGTACACCACCAGCGCGGCCTGCGGAATATGGCTGTCCCGAAAAATCATGGTCAGGCTCATCGACGGCCCCGCGGCCAGCCCGAACAGGAGCACATCGGCCGCCGCCATGATGCCCAGCAGAGCCATCAGCGGATAGATCGTGCTTCTGGCATAGAGCATCCAGACAGAACTATACTTTTTCATATCTCTTCCTCCCACATGGTCTCGATCAGACCCAGAACCTCCTCTTTTTTCAGCCCGCTCTGGCGCAGGGTGCGGACAAAGGGCCGCACGTCCTCCCGCAGCAGCTCCCCCCGCAGCCGTGGGATGGTGTCCCCGTCCAGGGCCACGCAGCTCTTGGCTCCGGCCCGGGACTGGATCAGGCCCTCCTCCTCCAACATGCGGTAGGCCTTCTGCACAGTGTTGGGGTTGACCCCCAGCAGGGCAGACAGTGTGCGCCGGGAGGGCAGCTCTTCCCCATCCGGGATCGCCCCGCCTACCACGCCGCGCTTGACATACTGCACGATTTGGAGATAGATGGGCAGCCCCTCCCCCGGTGCAAAATGATCAAAGGATATCACACCGCTCCTCCTCTCAAACTGTATTAGTATCATAGTACACTTTCTAACTGTATTATATCCATAGTACAGTTTGATGTCAAGCACAAAAAAGAGCCGGTCCGCAAATTCTGCGGACCGGCTTACAGGCGGTTGAAAAAATTCTATACTTCTCGGGTGCTCAGAGCAGCAGCCCAGCGGCCTCCCGGGCCCGCTTCAGCAGCTCGGAGCGCTCCTCCTCTGTTTTCCTGGCGGTGTTAGAACATAGGATGGTTTTCCGCACGTCAAAGCCCAGGGATTGGAAAATAGGCGCACTCTCCTGGGCGTACGGCAGATAGGTGGCGTCGCCGGGCGCGGCATAGGCGTAGATGATAATGGCCTTTTTGACCCCGAAGGCCGGAGTTTTGTCCGGACCCACCAGGGGATAGAGCCGGTTGATGAGGGTCATGGCCTGACCGGACATCTGCCCGAAATAGATAGGCGCCGCAAAAATGACCCCGTCGGCCTCCTTCAGCTGGGCATAGACCTCCCCCATGTCGTCATCCTGAATGGCGCAGCCCTTGCCCTGGCGGCAGTACATGCAGCCCTGGCAGGGCTTCAGGTTCATGTCACTGATGGTATGGACCACCACCTGGGCCCTCTGAGACTCGGCCTCGGCCTTGATCTGCTCCACCACCTGGGCGCAGTAGCCCATTTTCCGGGCACTTCCTACAAATGCGACTATCTTTTTCATTGAGATCATCCTCTCTTTCGGTTTCTGTGTGCTTCCTATTATAGACCCTTTTCAGCCGGTTTCAAGATACCTGTTTATCCCGCTCCCCTATCCAATTCCAAAGAAAAACGCCCTGTTTTTGCATAAAAAACTCAGGTTTCTGCAAAAACAGGGTGTTTTATTATATTTATTTCAGGTCTGCAATCAACATGGCGTCGCCGAAGGAGAAAAAGCGGTACTGCTGGCGGACAGCCTCCTCATAGGCGGCCATCACATGCTCCCGCCCAGCCAGCGCAGAGACCAGCATCAGCAGCGTGGACTGGGGCAGGTGGAAGTTGGTGACCAAGGCATCCAGCACCTTGAACCGATAGCCGGGGTAGATGAAGATATTGGTCCAGCCGGAGCGCTCGCTCATGGTCCCGTCCTCGGCGGCAAAGCTCTCCACGGTTCGGCAGGAGGTAGTGCCGACGCAGACCACCCGGCCGCCGTTCTTCTTGGTCTCGTTGATGATATCTGCCGTCTCCTGGGGGATCATGCAGAACTCAGAGTGCATCTCATGGTCCTGGATGTCCTCCGCCTTCACCGGACGGAAGGTGCCAAGGCCCACATGCAGGGTCACATAGCAGATCCTGACCCCCATCTCCTCGATCTGTTTGAGCAGTTCGGGGGTGAAGTGGAGTCCGGCTGTGGGGGCGGCCGCCGAGCCGTTGACCTTGGAGTAGACGGTCTGATAGCGCTCCTGGTCCTCCAGCTCCGCCTTGATATAGGGCGGCAGGGGCATCTTGCCCAGCTGCTCCAGCACCTCCAGGAAAATACCCTGGTAGTGGAACCGGACCAGGCGCTTGCCGTCCTCCACCTCGGCCTCCACAGTGGCGGTGAGCTGACCCTCGCCGAAGCTGATCTCGGCTCCCGGTTTCAGCTTCTTGCCCGGACGGACCAGGCACTCCCACAGGCCGTCGCCCTTGTCCACCAGCAGCAGCACCTCGCACACGCCGCCGGTGGGGCGGTGGCCAATGAGCCGCGCGGGCAGCACCCGGGAATTATTCAGCACCAGGCAGTCACCCGGTCTTAAAAACTGGGGCAGCTCATAGAAATGGTGGTGACCCACCTCCCCCGTGACCTTGTCCAGGGTCATCAGCCGGGAGGAGTCCCGCCGCTCCAGGGGGGTCTGGGCAATCAGTTCCTCCGGGAGAACGTAATCAAAATCAGATGTTTTCAATCTTCCAATGCCTCTCTTTATCTTGGGTTAAACGCGCCCACCCGGACGCCGGGGTAATAAAATTCAACGATCTCGTCGTAAGTAAAGCCGCGCTGAGCCATGGCGTAGGCGCCGTACTGGCTCATGCCGATCTGGTGTCCGTTGCCGCCGCCCCGGATCACATACCGGTCCCCGCTCACAGTGACCACAGTCCCGGCCGGGGTATCCGTCTGATCCGGCTTCTCACCGGGCTGCCCGCCCTTCTGATCCAGCGCGGGACTGACCGTTCCATTGCCTGAGATGACATACAGGCCGTCGGTGTTCACCTGGGTGGTGGTGCCGCTGCCTGAGATGGTGTAGACGGGCTGCTTCGGGTCCAGCTTGTCCTGCCCATTGACCACCAGTCCCCCCTGGGATGTGTTCCCGCTGCCTGGCTCTGTGGGCCGTCCGGACTCAGCGCCCGCCCCGTTGATGGTGAAATGGAGCGAGGAGAGTCCAAAGAGACTCAGCACACCCCAGCTCATCTTGGGCGTAAAGGAGTTGCTCCGCCGATTTTCATAGTTCACCTTGACCTGGATCACATTGCCCAGCGGAGAATAGGTCAGCTCCATGGACTCCACCATGGTCCCAACGCCGTAGCCCCGGCTCTGGAGCCGGCTGGTCAATTCCTGTCTGGTATAGGTCTTTTCCCAGCTTGATTTCGGGTTCAGCCGGGCCACATCCTGCTCATAGGGGTCCTTGACGCCGCACAGATAGGGGAACTTGCTCAGCTTGGTCCCCCAGACATTCTCCACGCTCTCACTGGCTCCGCCGTGGCTGGAGGAGTAAAACGCCTGAATGGGCTGGCCGTCATAGAGACCGTACATCCCCGCCGTCTCGTCCACCGCCCGGTCGGTGCGCTCATTGGCCTGGTACCGGTTGGAGCCTGAGCCCACCCCGTGGTACACCTGACAGTCAGTGGTATTGCAAAGATCGAAGCCGTATTTGCTGTGTCTGTTCTGCGCAATGTTCTGGTAGGCATAGCTGCGGGCGCACACCGCCTGGGTTTTCAGGGCCTCCATGGGCCAGTCATTGCTCATCTCGTAGGGGATGACTCCCTTGATGTAGGTCTCCATGTCCACCACATTGACCACGGTCAGCGCGCTGCCGCCGCCGATCCGCTCGTAGCGGAAGCCGCCGCGGTACTTATAGCCCTTGAACC
The DNA here is from genome assembly GCA_020025425.1 of Oscillospiraceae bacterium. Classification (GTDB taxonomy): domain Bacteria; phylum Bacillota; class Clostridia; order Oscillospirales; family Oscillospiraceae; genus Lawsonibacter. Next base: position 4,853 of record JAHHSD010000016.1, on the reverse strand, counting down.
AGGTGCGCACATCCGGCGCCCCCGTCACGTCGGGCATGACGCCCAGGGGCCGGGACTGCCCGCCGTCAAACTGGAACAGGATCTGAGAGGAGCCGGTGGCCACCACGTTCACCCCGTAGCTGCCGGTCCCCTGGACGCCCCTGCCGTTCAGACTGGCGTTGGCCTGCTCGGCCTCCTCCTTTGTCTCATAAGCGCCCACCCGGACCTGGTACTCCCCGTTGATCCAGGCGGGAAATCCATCCTGGTATCGGCCGGCCAGGGCCTGGGCCTGGTCAAAGTCCGCACAGACCTCCATCAGCACATGATAGCAGCCGATGGCCTGACCGCTACCGCTGGTGGAGTAGCTGGAACCGCTGCGGTACATGGGGACGGTGGGCAGTACGGTGATCTGCTCCGTCCGGGCGTCCGTAGATCCCACCTCTTCAAAGGTCAGATCGTTCCGGAAATAGCCAAAGCGGTAGCCCGACCCATAACCGGAATTATTCTGCAAATTTGCAGCTGTCAGCGCGCCGCTCCCGTAGGCCAGGCCCACTCGGAGCCGCTTTTCCGCGCCTGGTCCCGCGCTGAAAGCCTGTGGGATACACAGGACAACGCAAAGCAAAAATGCCGCAGCACGTGTCAGTCTTTTTCTCATTTTGCTCTCCATTTCTTTTCACACTTTATCACAGTATCACAGTATTTTGATTGACACCCATCTTGGAGCATGCTATTATGGAACAATCATACATATTATTAAATAGGAAAACGAGCTCTCCGCCCAATTTATGGATTGGCAGCGGCACTGTCTTCTGGTCTGTTTCTGTCGGAATCGGTTATTCCCATGACATTATACCGATATCCCATCCGATTGGCAACCTCTGTTTTCTGATTTCCAAATTCTGCGTTATGCAGTACGAAAGGATCCGATGAATATGGAAAAGTACAAAGTAGGCATCATTGGCGGCACCGGCATGGTCGGTCAGCGCTTCGTCACCCTGATGGAAAACCACCCCTGGTTCCAGCTCACCGCCATCGCGGCCAGCCCCCGTTCCGCCGGCAAGCGGTATGAGGACGCCGTGGCCGGCCGCTGGGCCATGACCTGTGAGATTCCCGCCGAGGCCAAGGATCTGGTCGTTATGGACGCCACTGCCGACGTAGAGAAGATGGCCTCCCTGGTGGACTTCGTCTTCTGTGCTGTGGATATGAAGAAGGATGAGATCCGCGCCCTGGAGGAGCGCTACGCCAAGGCCGAGTGCCCCGTGGTCTCCAACAACTCCGCCAACCGCTGGACCGACGATGTGCCCATGGTGGTGCCTGAGATGAACCCTGAGCATCTGGCTGTCATCCCCGCTCAGCGCAAGCGTCTGGGAACCAAGCGCGGCTTTATCGCCGTCAAGTCCAACTGCTCCATCCAGAGCTACGCCCCCGCCCTGCACCCCCTGATGAAGTACGGCATCGAGCAGGTGCTGGTGTGCACCTACCAGGCCATTTCCGGCGCCGGCAAGACCTTCGAGCGCTGGCCCGAGATGGTGGACAACGTGATCCCCTACATCGGCGGCGAGGAGGAGAAGAGCGAGCAGGAGCCCCTGAAGGTCTGGGGCAAGGTGGAGGACGGCAAGATCGTCAAGGCCCAGTCCCCCGCCATCACCGCCCAGTGCCTGCGTGTCCCCGTGTCTGACGGCCACACCGCCGCTGTGTTTGTCTCCTTCAAGAATAAGCCCTCCATGGAGGAGATCAAGGAGTGCTGGGCCAGCTTCAAGGGCCGTGCTCAGGAGCTGGACCTCCCCTCTGCCCCCAAGCAGTTCCTGCACTATTTCGAGGAGAACGACCGGCCCCAGGCCAAGCTGGACCGGAATCTGGAGGGCGGCATGGCTGTCTCTCTGGGCCGTCTGCGCCCTGATACCCAGTATGACTACAAGTTTGTCGGCCTGAGCCACAACACCCTGCGCGGCGCTGCCGGCGGTGCTGTTCTGCTGGCCGAGCTGCTGTGCGCCGAGGGCTACATCGACCGCAAGTAAGTTTTTGTATTCAAGCCCATACGGAGTCTCTTTGCTCCGCAAGTTCATAGGAAGGAATGGATGTTTTTATGAGAACTCCTGTATTTACCGGCGCCTGCCCCGCCCTGGTCACCCCCTTTGATCAGAACGGCAGCATCAACTATGACGCCTTTGGCCGCCTCATTGACGCACAGATCGCCGCCGGTGTGGATGCGGTGTGTGTCTGCGGCACCACCGGCGAATCAGCCACCATGTCCATCCGCGAGCACATCGCCGCGGTGGAATTCTGCGTCAAGCGCGTCGATCACCGGGTCAAGGTCATTGCCGGTACCGGCAGTAACGACACCTCCGCCGCCGTCTATCTGTCCCAGCACGCCCAGGATTCCGGCGCTGACGCCTGCCTGCTGGTCACTCCTTATTACAACAAGGCCAGCCAGGCCGGCTTGATCAAGCACTATGAGTACATTGCGGACCGCATTGAGCTGCCCATGATCCTCTACAACGTGCCCAGCCGCACCGGCGTGTCCTTCACCGCCGAAACCTACAAGGTCCTCTCCGCCAACCCCAAGATCAACGGCGTCAAGGAGGCCAGCGGCAACTTCTCCCTCCTGGCTCACACCCGTTTCCTCTGCCCCGAGGACTTCTACATCTGGTCCGGCAACGACGACCAGGTGGTCCCCATGATGGCGCTGGGCGCCAAGGGCGTGATCTCCGTGGCCTCCAACATCATCCCCGAGGTCATGGTCAAGATGAGCCACCTGTGCCTGGACAACGACTTCCAGTCCGCCTCCAAGCTCCAGATCGACTACATGGACCTGATCGACGCCCTTTTCTGCGAGGTCAATCCTATCCCCATCAAGGCCGCCATGAACCTGCTGGGCATGGAGGCCGGGTCCCTGCGTCTCCCCCTGTGCGATATTTCCGAAAAAAATCAGGCTGTCCTGCGCGCCGCCATGGAGCGCATGGGTCTGCTGAAGTAAGGAGCGTCCCCCATGCTGAAGATGATCATTTCCGGCTGCAACGGCCACATGGGCCGGGTGGTGGAGTCTCTGTGCGCCGCCGATCCCCAGGTTGAAATTGCCGCCGGCTTCGATGTGCTGGGCAGCGGAGAACACGACTACCCCGTGTTCTCCTCCCCCGCTCAGTTTACCGGCCATGCGGACGCCGTCATTGATTTCTCCTCCCCCGCCGCCCTCAGTGGCCTGCTGGACTTTGCCCAGGCCACCAAAACTCCTCTGGTGCTGGCCACCACCGGCTACACCCCGGAACAGCTGGCCCAGATCGGGGCTGCTGCCCAGAATGTGCCCATTTTCCGCTCGGCCAACATGTCTCTGGGCATCAATGTCCTGCTGGCGCTGGTGAAGAAGGCCGCCGGGGTGTTGGGCGACAGCTATGACATTGAAATCGTGGAGCGCCACCACAACCGTAAGGTGGACGCCCCCAGCGGCACCGCGCTGATGATCGCGGATGCGGCTGCGCAGGCCCTGGACCGGGAGACTGAGTACGTCTACGACCGCCACAGTGTGCGCAAGGCCCGTGACAAACGGGAAATCGGAATCTCCGCTGTCCGCGGAGGCACCATTGTGGGGGAGCATGAGATCATCTTCGCCGGTCATGACGAGGTCATCGAGATCAAGCACACAGCCCTTTCCCGGGAGATCTTCGCCCAGGGTGCTGTCCAGGCCGCTAAGGCCATGGCCCATGTCACCGCCCCCGGTCTCTACGACATGAGCCTTCTGATGGAGGCCGGTCAGTGATGGGCGACCCGTTTATCCGTACCCGCATGCTGATCGGCGGCGAGCCCCTGGAGCGGCTGTCCGCTGCCCGGATCGCCGTATTCGGCGTAGGCGGTGTGGGCGGCTTCTGCGTTGAGGCCCTTGCCCGCGCAGGTGTAGGCACTTTACACCTCTATGACGACGACACCGTGTCCGAGAGCAATCTGAACCGCCAGATTGCCGCCCTCCACTCCACCATCGGACAGCCCAAGGCCCAGGTGATGGCCCAGCGGGTGCTGGACATCAACCCGGACTGCCAGGTGCAGGCCATCCCCATGTTCTACCTGCCGGAAAATGCGGACCAGGTGGATCTGAGCCAGTACGACTATGTGATCGACTGTATCGACACAGTAGCGGCCAAGCTGGAGCTGGCTGTCCGCTGCACCGCCCTTCGGGTCCCCATCCTCAGTGCCATGGGCACCGGCAACAAGCTGGACCCCTCCGCCCTGCGGATCTCTGACCTGAGCAAAACCGAGGGCTGTCCCCTGGCCCGCGTCATGCGTAAGGAGCTGCGCAGACGCGGCATCCGGCACCTGAAGGTGCTCTACTCCACCGAGCTCCCCCTCACTCCCGTCGCCCCTATTCAGGCCGAACCTCCTGTGGGAACAGACAGCCGCCCCTCCTCAACTGCCCGCCGGGCCACACCCGGTTCCATCTCCTATGTCCCCGCCTGTGCGGGACTGATGCTGGCCGGAGCGGTTCTGCGTGAGCTGGGCAATTTCTAAAACAGTTTACATAATCCCGCCAGGAGCGCAAGCCAGGAATTGGTCTGCCCTCCTGGCTTTTCCTATGTTGTCAGTGTTGACGCAGACTGTTCCAAGCCATATAATGTGGGCAGCAAGAAAACATAATACCCAGGCCGGTTATTTTCCACCTTAATCCATTCTTAAGAAAATCGTTACCATTCTGTAATTGTACCCCCTGCTGTGCGTGGACTATAATAAAGAAGATAAACTGGATTTAATCTGTGATCCTAGGGTTATTTCCCAGTGGCCTTGTACACTGAAGTTAGGAGGAACTGATATGGCCGAAATCACTACCCCTCAGGCTGATCCCATCCCTGAGACCCCGTCTATCCCCGAGACCCCGCCTGTCCCTGATG
>JAHHSD010000015.1 GCA_020025425.1 Oscillospiraceae bacterium | reverse complement strand
TCACTATGGATTTTTTTCTTAGGTGTCCAACTTCATTATGCAATCAACCAAAGAAAAGGAGAAAATGATATGGATTTATTTGCTTTGATCGCAGCATTTGGAGGAGGCATCATCGGTGCCTACATGGGAGCAGTCCCTGCATTTATCATGACCGGCTTGATCGCGATTGCAGGCTCTGTGGCCACTATGGCCGGCGGCGCGGACATGACGGTCGGCTTTGTGGCCTTTGGCTCCTACCTCGGCCCCCATATTGCCTTTGCCGGCGGCGTTGCGGCTGCTGCTTATGCGGGCAGAACAAAGAAGCTGGACAGCGGCACAGACATTATGTCCTGCCTGAACGGCCTGGCTGATCCTATGACCCTGCTGGTGGGCGGCATCTTCGGCGTGTTCGGTTTCCTGATCCACTACCTGATCGGCGCCGTTCTGCACCTGAATACCGACCTGCCCGGCTTTACCGTCATCATTTCCGCTATCATCGTCCGTCTGGTTTTCGGCAAGAGCGGTCTGATCGGAAAGGCCCCTGCCGGGGAGAAGCGGGTGTACTTCACCGCCGGAAAGGGCATGGTCTGCAACATCCTGCTGGGCCTGGGCATTGGTACTGCCACCGGCTTTGTCTACCGCGCTCTGGTGAACGCCGGGGCTTCTGAGGTTGTGATTGGCAGCTATCCTGTGCTGTGCTTTGGCATCGCTGCTGTCTCCCTGATTTTCGCTCAGGCCGGCTTCGCTATGCCTGGTACTCACCACATTGCCCTGATCTCCGCTCTGGCTGCTGTCTCCTCTGCAAATCCGATCATGGGCCCCGTTTTCGGTGTGCTGGCCTCCCTGATGGGCGATTTCGTCGGCCAGACCTTCAACAGCCACTGCGACAGCCACATCGATCCTCCCGCCTTCACCATTTTCGTCTTTACATTTATCATCAATATGATCTTTGGAGCCGGTTTCTTCAGCGCTTAAGTGAAAACTGCGGCCCAGACTCACAGGATATCTGGAGATCTGGGCCGCTGTATCTTAATCAGGTTGGATAGAGGGGTCAGTGCCCCAGAAGCATTTTTTTGATGAGATCCATCCGGAAACCGGAGATCTCCTGATCTCCGATGATGGTGACAGGCAGCGCGCTGTATCCGCGCTCCTCCATGAAATTCTGCCCGTCCAGATCGGTGGACAGATCGACCTCGTCGTAGGCGATGTGGTTCTTGGTGAGAAAATCCTTGACCTGGGCGCAGTAGGAACAGTTGGGCAGGGTGTAGATCCGGACCGTACCCTGGAACACAGGTGCCGCAGGGGCGGGAGCCGGGTCGGCGGGACGGAGGGGCTGGCTGCCGATGGACCAGTTGGCGCCGCACAGGGAGCGGGTCTGGAGGGCGTTGAGCACCCGCAGGACCTCCTGTGTGCTGCGGCCCACATTGTTGTCGTGGATGACGCTGTACCGCACAGTCTGCTCAGGGTCGATGATGAAAAGCCCCCGCAGGGCGACGCCCTGATCCTCCAGCAGCACGCCGTAGTCCGAGCACATGGTCATGGTCTTGTCTGCGCCCATAGGGAAGGCGATGGGGCCCAGACCGTTTCTGATCCAGGCCTGATGGCAGTACTCGCTGTCAGTGCTGACTGCCAGGAGCTGGGCGTCAGCCTCCTGGAAGGCCTGGGCGGCTTCGCTGAATGAGGTGAGCTCGGTAGGACAAACAAAAGTGAAGTCCATAGGGTAGAAGAACAGGACCAGCCAGTGCCCCTGGTAGGCATCAAGGCTGACGTCGAAGAACGATTCGCCGTCGCCTGATACGGCTTTGATGTGGAAGTCGGGCGCTTTTTTTCCGGTTAAGTGATTCAAGATGGAACCCTCCTCGTTTTTATGATAAAATAGGAACTGTATAGTTTGATTATACCATAAAGCGGGGAAAAATACAGTATACATTGAAGGAGGAATTTAGTATGAGCGAAAATAAGTATTCCGGCAACTTTTACCACAAGGATGACACAAAGGAACAGGAGAAAATAGATGACTGCCCCAACTGCATTTATCAGCAGAAGCAGGTGAACGATCAGACGGAGGACTGCCTGAACTGCTACTATATCCCCAAGAGGAATCAGAACCAGGGGGAGGAGAAAAAGCAGGAGAAGGACCCCAAGTAAGCTACAAAGGATAAAAAGAATCCAGTCCGCAGCTGTGTACAGCACACAGAAGCGGACTGGATTTTATTTTGTAAAAATAGCCGTTACAGAGCGGCTGCATACTGGGCCACAGCGGTGTCCTGCTCCACAGTGCCGCCGGAGACGCCCAGACCGCCGATGCACACGCCGTTGACCATAATGGGCACACCGCCGCCGAACACGCAGAACTGTCCGGGGTGGGTCTGCTGGAGACCGTAGAGGGGGGCGCCGGGGAGGACCTGCTGGGCCACCTGATCGGTGGGCAGGCGCAGGGCGGCGGCGGTATAGGCCTTTGCCTGAGAAATCGAAATGCTGGCCAGCAGGGAGTCGTCCATGCGGTGTACTGCGACCAGGTTGCCGCCGTCATCCACCACAGTGAGCACCATGGGCACCTGGATTCTGGCGGCCATTTCTTCTCCGCGCTGTATAAGCCGCAGTGCGGCACTTAAATTCATGCGCTGGGCTTTCAGAGCATCCATCAGGGCTGCCGTGATCTGCCGTGCGGTCTGGGAATCTTCCATGGTGATCGCTCCTTACTGAAACAGATATGAGTACTGCACTCAATTTTACCTCATCATTATAGCGTAAGGGGCGGAGGGGGACAACGACGGGACAGTCCAAAAACCAGTAGAATCCAATACACTTTCCAGATAAAGTGAAGTCTATAAAATACATAAAACAAGACTGGTCCATGCCATAAAAATTTGGCACATTGCTGATATAATGGGTATCAAACAGCGGCACTCCCACAGAGTACGGGAAAAACCCTCTGCGGGACTGTCAAAAGACTGAGGAAAACAAAGCAGAAAGAAGGAGGATTGAAATGAAACGCGTGTTGATTCTGGCAGGCGACTATACGGAGGACTACGAGATCATGGTCCCGTATCAGGCCCTGGAGATGGTCGGTGTGCGGGCGGATGTGGTCTGTCCCGGCAAGTCCGAGGGGGAGTTCATCCGGACCGCGATCCATGATTTTGAGGGGGATCAGACCTATTCTGAGAAGCCCGGCCACAATTTCCGGCTGAATACATCCTTTGAATATCTGAAGCTGGAGCAGTACGATGGTCTGTTCCTGACGGGAGGCAGAGCGCCGGAGTATCTGAGACTGGATGAGCGGGTGCTGGATATTGTGCGGTATTTCATGGAACTGAACAAGCCGGTGGCAGCCATCTGCCACGGGGTCCAGATCCTGACGGCGGCCGATGTGCTCCGGGGCCGGAAGGTGACGGCATATCCGGCAGTCCGGCCGGAGGTGACTGCGGTCGGCGGCATTTTTGTGGAAAAGGAAGGGGATCAGGCACTGACAGACGGAAATCTGGTGACTGCGCCTGCGTGGCCGGGCAATGTGGAAATCCTGAAAGGACTGCTGGATCTTCTCGGAATTCGGATCGCCTCTTTGTGAGGCATAGATAAAATGCAATAAGGTCTGTATTTTTCATGGTTTCAGTTTTGATAATATGCCGGTATTTTCGCTGAAATACCGTATGATGAGACACAGAGTAACGTGATGGGGTGCTGCCCACACATACCGACAAGTGAGACTGCGCAAAGTGTTGACCCGAAAGCAAACAATAATAAGGAGGATATCTATCATGTTAGCAAAAGGATTTTCCGAGCCTACCGAGCGTGTAAAGCGCCTCAAGAAAGCTATTGTTGATGCGACCCCGTACGTCGAGTCCGAGCGTGCGGTGCTGGTCACGGAATCCTACAAGGAGACCGAGGGCCTGTCCCCCATTATGAGACGTGCGAAGGCCGCTGAAAAGATTTTTAATAATCTGCCCATCACCATCCATGATGATGAGCTGATTGTCGGCGCCATCACCAAGAACCTGCGTTCTACCGAGATCTGCCCCGAGTTCTCCTATGACTGGGTGGAGAAGGAGTTCGACAGCATGAGCTCCCGTATGGCCGATCCCTTCCAGATCCCCAAGGATACTGCCGCTGAGCTGCACGAGGCCTTCAAGTACTGGGAGGGCAAGACCACCAGCGCTCTGGCTGACTCCTACATGTCCCAGGAGACCAAGGACTGCATCGCCAACGGCGTGTTCACCGTGGGCAACTACTTCTACGGCGGCGTCGGCCACGTCTGTGTTGACTACGGCAAGGTGCTGAAGATCGGCTTCACCGGCATCATCAAGCAGGTGGTCGAGGCCATGAGCAAGATGGACACCAGCGATCCCGACTACATCAAGAAGCAGAACTTCTATGAGGCTCTGGTGATCACCTACTCCGCCGCTATCAACTTCGCTCACCGCTATGCGGCCAAGGCCAGAGAGATGGCCGGCGCCTGCGCCGATCCCGTCCGCAAGGCTGAGCTGCTGCAGATTGCTGCCAACTGCGACAGAGTTCCTGAGCACGGCGCCAGCAACTTCTACGAGGCCTGCCAGGCGTTCTGGTTCGTCCAGATCCTGCTGCAGATCGAGGCCAACGGCCACTCCATCTCTCCCGGCCGCTTTGACCAGTACATGTATCCCTACCTGAAGGCCGACACCAACATCTCCAAGGAGTTCGCTCAGGAGCTGGTGGACTGCATCTGGGTCAAGCTGAACGACGTCAACAAGACCCGCGACGAGATCTCCGCTCAGGCTTTTGCCGGCTATGCCGTGTTCCAGAACCTGATCGTGGGCGGCCAGACTGAGGACGGCATGGATGCCACCAACGACGTCTCCTATATGTGTATGGAGGCTGTGGCTCACGTGAAGCTGCCCGCTCCTTCCTTCTCCATCCGTGTCCACCAGAACACTCCCGACGAGTTCCTGTATCGCGCCTGCGAGGTCACCCGTCTGGGTCTGGGCGTGCCCGCCATGTACAATGACGAGGTCATCATTCCCGCCCTGTGCAACCGCGGTGTGTCTCTGGCCGACGCCAGAAGCTACTGCATCATCGGCTGCGTGGAGCCTCAGTGCCCCCACAAGACCGAGGGCTGGCACGATGCCGCCTTCTTCAACATTGCCAAGGTTCTGGAGATCACCCTCAACAACGGCAAGGTCGGCGACAAGCAGCTGGGCCCCGTGACCGGTGACATGACCTCCTTCAACAGCCTGGAGGACATCTTCGCCGCTTACAAGAAGCAGATGGAGTACTTTGTCTATCACCTGGTTGAGGCCGACAACTGCGTCGACTTCGCCCACGCTGAGAGAGCTCCTCTGCCTTTCCTCTCCGCTCTGGTTGACGACTGCATCGGCCGCGGCAAGAGCGTCCAGGAGGGCGGCGCCATTTACAACTTCACCGGTCCTCAGGCCTTCGGTGTTGCCGACTGCGGCGACTCCCTCTGCGCCATCAAGAAGCACGTCTTTGAGAGCAAAGAGGTCAGCATGGCTCAGCTGAAGGACGCCCTGGCTCACAACTTCGGTTATGACTGCGGTGCTGCCGCTCCCGCTGCCAGCAGCTGCTCCGATGAGAGCAAGATCTATGAGGCTGTCAAGCGCATCCTGAGCAACAACGGCTCCATCAACCTGGCTGATCTCCAGGCCCAGCTGGGCTCCACCTGCGGCCAGAGCAGCGCTCAGCCCGCCTGCAGCAACGAGCAGTATGCTCAGATCAAGCGCATCATGGAGAACACCCCCTGGTTCGGCAACGACGAGGACGAGGTCGACATGATCGCCCGCCGCTGCGGCCAGATCTACTCCTATGAGGTAGAGAAGTACAAGAACCCCCGCGGCGGTCAGTTCCAGGCCGGCTGCTATCCTGTTTCTGCCAACGTTCTGTTTGGTAAGGACGTAGCCGCTCTGCCCGACGGCCGACTGGCCAAGGCTCCTCTGGCCGACGGCGTCTCCCCCAGACAGGGCAAGGACACCAACGGTCCTACCGCCGCCGCCATGTCCGTGGCCAAGCTGGACCACGCCAACTACTCCAACGGCACTCTGTACAACCAGAAGTTCCTGCCTTCCGCTCTGGCTGGCGACGAGGGTCTGATGCGCTTCGCCTCTGTGGTCCGCGCTTACTTCGATCACAAGGGCATGCACGTCCAGTTCAACGTCATCGACAAGGCTACCCTGATCGCTGCCCAGCAGAATCCTGAGCAGTACAAGGACCTGGTTGTCCGCGTGGCTGGATACAGCGCCCAGTTTACCGTGCTGGCCAAGGAAGTTCAGGACGATATCATCAGCCGTACGGAGCAGAGCTTCTAAGCAGGCGTCCGTACCAAACGGAGAAGGGAGTTCAATGTGGACTCGATTAATTACAATTTAACGGGCACAGTCTTTGATATTCAGAGATTTTCTCTGCACGATGGACCGGGCATCCGCACCATTGTGTTTTTGAAGGGCTGCCCCCTCTCCTGTCAGTGGTGCAGTAATCCGGAATCCCAGTCGGTTAAGCCTGTTGTGATGTACAAGAAAAAGGATTGCCTGCAATGCGGCCGCTGCGTGTCGATCTGCAAGCATGGAGCCATCGGGCCCCAGCATCCGCACTGGATCAACTATGATCTGTGCGTCGGATGCGGGGAGTGCGTCAACGCCTGCCCGGGCGGAGCTCTGGTGCTGAAGGGGCATACCATGTCCGTGCAGCAGGTGATCCAGGAGCTGAAAAAGGATGCCACCACGTTCCGCCGCTCCGGCGGAGGCGTCACCCTGTCCGGCGGCGAGCCGCTGCTCCAGCATGATTTTGCTGCGGAGCTGCTGAAGGCCTGCAAGGGACAGGGCTGGAATACTGCGATCGAAACCACAGGAATGGCGAGTGCTGAGGCAGTCGAACAGGTGATCCCCTATGTGGACACCGTACTGATGGATATCAAGCAGGTGGATCCCGAGCAGCACAAGAAATTTACAGGATGCACCAACGAGGTGATCCTGAGAAATGCTCCGAGAATTTCCCAGATTTCGAACACAGTTGTCCGAGTTCCGGTAATTCCAGGCTTTAATTTCTCTGTGGATGCGATCCGCAAAATCGCGGAATTTGCAAGGACGCTGACAGGTGTTCGTACCGTGCATCTATTGCCCTACCACACCTTTGGCGAAAATAAGTACGACCTTCTGGGCAGGGACTATTTGTTGAAGGACATTAAGCCTCTGCATCCGGAGGACCTGAAGGAATGCAAGCAGGTTGTGGAAAGCTACGGTCTCCAATGCATAATTGGCGGCTGAGCGTGAAGATAAGAATGGAGGAATAAGAATGGATCAGCAGTTGATCGAGAAAGTGATGAAGCAGGTCTCTGACGAGCTGGGCATCAAGGCCCCCGTGGAGTGCAAGGAGCCTGCCAAGGCAGGCTGCAACGGAATTGGCCTGACTGAGTTTGTGGGTACCGCCATCGGCGATACCATTGGCCTGGTGATTGCCAGCGTGGATCCCATGCTGGTGGACGTGATGAAGCTGGGCAAGTACCGTTCCATCGGTATCATCGGCGGCCGTGTGGGCGCCGGCCCCCAGATCTGGGCTGTTGATGAGGCCGTGAAGGCTACCAACACCGAGATCATCTCCGTGGAGCTGCCCAGAGATACCAAGGGCGGCGCCGGCCACGGCAGCCTGATTTACATCGGCGCTGACGATGTCTCTGACGCCAGAAGAGCGGTTGAGATCGCCCTTCAGGTTCTGCCCAAGTATTTTGGCGACGTGTATTCCAACGACGCCGGCCATCTGGAGTTCCAGTACACCGCCCGCGCCAGCTACTGCTTGGAGAAGGCTCTGGGCGCTCCTGTTGGCAAGGCCTTCGGCATGACCTGCGCCGGCCCCGCCGCCATCGGCGCCGTGCTGGCCGATATCGCCGTGAAGGCTGCCAATGTTGAGGTCGTGGGCTATTGCTCCCCCAGCAGCGGCACCAGCTACTCCAACGAGGTGATCCTGACCTTTACCGGTGACTCCGGTGCTGTCCGTCAGGCTGTGAAGGCCGCCATCGAGTCCGGCAAGAAGATGCTGGGCGCCCTGGGTGACGAGCCCAAGTCCACTACGACACCTTATATCTAATTCAAAACAGCGCGGGGCCCGGTACCGGGCCCCTGCGCTGAAGCCCCGGTGAGAGCGGATATTTTCTCACCAAAAATTCTAAAAATTCGTTCAATAGGAGGATTCTGATATGAACGCAGATGCATTGGGTATGGTTGAGACTAAGGGCCTGGTCGGCGCGATCGAGGCTGCTGATGCCATGGTGAAGGCTGCCAACGTGACTCTGGTGGGCTACGAGAAGATCGGTTCCGGTCTGGTCACCGTGATGGTCCGCGGCGATGTGGGTGCCGTTAAGGCTTCTGTGGACGCAGGCGCCGCCTCTGCCGCCGCAGTGGGCGAGGTTGTCTCCACTCACGTGATTCCCCGTCCTCACACGGATGTCGAAAAGATCCTTCCCAATCTGGGCTAATTAGAACAGATCGGACTGAGATTTGTTCACAGCCGCCGCAAAGGACTCCCTTATCCGGGAGGATAGGGGAGTCCTTTGAAATGAGGTGTAGAAATTGAATATCAGCCAAGAGCGGTTGAGAGAGATCGTGCGTCAGGTCCTGCTGGAGCTTCAGGCGGAGCAGGGCGCTGAGCCGAAGAAAGAGCAGACGCTCTACATGGTCTGTGGGGATGACTGGAATCAGGAGTATGAGAAGTTCCTTCTGAGTATGGAAGGAAATCAGACATATCGGATTTATCCGGTGGTTCCCACCACATGGCAGGGACAGAGCTGGGAAAGCAGTCTGAAGCGATGTGCCGCCTGTGCAGGGATCCTGTATCGCTCCGGTCAGGAGCGGTTCGACCTGGAGCAGGCGGTCAGTGTGTTTCCGGTGGTAAGCCGGGATACACTGGTCAAAACCGCGCTGTGTATCAGCGATACCTTTGAAACGGCCTGGGTTGCCGATTGCATCAGGCAGGGGGGCAGGATGATCTTCCTGCGGTCCGGTCTGGAGCGTTTTTCCGGTCGGGAGGCCCCGGCCTATGTGGCGAAGATCATGGAGTATCTGCGCCAGGTCCTGGAGTACGGAGTCGAGCTGTGCCTGCCAGAAGAAATCGGCGGGGCCGCACAGCGGCGACAGATGGGAGTAGCTTCGACCGATGCACCGCGGCCGGAGAAGGCAGCAGCGCCCTCCCGGAAGAAGCGGGTCATCACTGCCTCCAATGTGGAGCAGCTGGCCGTAAATGGTGTGCTCTCTCTGAAGCCGGACGATATCGTGACAGATCTGGCAAGAGACCGGGCAAAATTTTTGAATATCATTTTAAAATGAAATGGATCGTGAGGTGATAGGATGAAACAGGCACTGGGTTTGGTTGAGATCAAGGGCCTGTCCACTGCTGTGGTAGTGGCAGATGCCATGTCAAAGGCCGCCAATGTGCAGCTCCTGGGTTTGGAAACCGCCAAGGGCATGGGCTATATGACCATCAAAGTGGTCGGCGATGTGGGCGCGGTCAACGCGGCCGTCAGCGCAGGCTGCCAGGTTGGCACAATGAACCAGAAGCTGGTTTCCTGGAAAGTCATTCCGAGGCCCTCTGATGACATAGAGCGCATGTTTTGCACTCCCGTGACCCAAGAGGAGAAAGCGGCTGACGAGCCTCAGCCGTCCCCTGTGGAGCAGGAAGACATAGCGGCCACAGAGGAGGAGACCGCGGGAGGACCCGCGCCGGAGATCCCCGTCGTGACAGAGGAGGCACCCGCAGCAGCGGAGGAGGTGCCTGCCGCAGTTGAGGCGGCGGCCCCCGTAATGGAGGAAGCAGCCCCCGCAGTGGAGGAAGCAGCCCCCGCAGTGGAGGAAGCAGCCCCCGCAGTGGAGGAAGCAGCCCCCGCGGTGGAGGAAACCCCTGTCGTGACCGAGGAAGCGGTACAGCCTGAAGAGGCGAAGGCGGCTCCCAAGGAGCAGTCCAAGAAGAATTCTGGACGGAAAAAGAGCAAGTCCAAGCGCAGCAAAAACGGCGACACAAATGCCACCTGATCCTGAAGCGGCGGCACACTCTTCGAAAGGAAACGAAACAGTATGATTTTGGCGAAAATAATCGGCACAGTCGTAGCGACCCGAAAAGATGACTCCCTTGTTGGATATAAGCTGATGATAGTCAGACGGATCAATGGAGCAGGGGATTATATTGATTCCGAGGAAGTGGCTGTGGACTATGTGGGCGCAGGAATAGGCGAGACGGTTCTGATTGGCCAAGGTTCATCTGTCCGCGTAGACGAGAAGAAAAAGCAGGCCGTGATTGACATGGCGATTATTGGAATTGTCGATACCATGGACATCTGAATCCTGTGATTCAGATGAAAAGGAGTGGATATTAAGATGAGAAGCGGCATTTATGCGAATGTCACCGATGCTGTATCGGCCGCAAAAGGTGCTTATAACAGATATGCCGAGCTGACTTTGAATGAGCGCCAGGAGATCGTGGACAGCGTAAAGGCGGCTTTGCGTCCGATCGTCGAGCAGTTGGCAGAAATGACTGTCGCGGAGACCGGTATGGGCAATGCGAAGGACAAGGCACAGAAGATCCGCCTTGCCATCGAAAAGACCCCGGGTGTGGAGGACCTCATCACTGAGGTCAACACGGGCGACCACGGCATGACCCTGTACGAGCTGTCCTCGTTCGGTGTGGTGTGCGCAGTCCAGCCGTGCACCAATCCCTGCGCCACGCTGATCAGCAACACCATTGGAATGCTGGCGGCGGGCAACGCGGTGATTCACTGCCCCCATCCAAGAGCCATGAAGGTCTCTCAGTACCTGACGGTTGTGATCAGCGAGGCTGTACGCAATGTGTGCGGTATTGATAACCTGGTGGTCAGCCTGGATGAGAGCATGATGGGCTTCACCACAGAAATCATGTGCCATCCCGATGTGAGCATGGTCGTGTGTACAGGGGGCAGCAGCTCCCTGAGACAGGCCATGACCTCTGGGAAAAAGGTGATCGGGGCCGGCCCCGCGAACCCTGTGGCCATGGTGGATGAGACCGCTGATCTGGCAAAGGCGGCCCGGGACATTGTTCAGGGCGCATCCTTTGACAACAATCTGATGTGCACCTCGGAAAAGAGCATTGTTGTGGTGGCTGAGGCGGCCGACCGGTTCATCTATGAGCTTCTGAAAAACGGAGTTTACTACATCAGAGATGAGCGGGAGATCGACAAGCTGCTGCACGCAGCGGTCACCGAGGACGGCGTGATCAACAAGAAGCTGGAGGGCCGGAGCGCCAACGAGATCCTGGCCGCGGCCGGCATCCCCTGCGAGAGCACGGTCCGCCTGATCGTGGCCGAGACCGACCGGATGCATCCCTTTGCCACCCTGGAGCTGCTGATGCCTCTGGTCCCGCTGATCAAGGCCTCTGACTTTGACCAGGCACTGGAGATCGCGCTGGAGCTGGAGCAGGGCTACAAGCATACGGCCACCCTGCACTCCGAGTCCATCGACCGGCTGAATCGGGCGGCCAAGAAGATGCAGACAGCTGTCTTTGTGAAAAACGGCCCTTCCATGATGGGCATTGGTTTTGATAAAGAGGGACACACCAGCTTTACCATCGCCACCGCCACCGGTGAGGGAACTACGACGGCCAGACATTTCACCCGGCGGAGAAGATGCACGCTGACCAGCGGCTTCTCGATCCGCTGAGCGGTCCTGGCCGAGAAAGCAGGTGGACAGATGGAAAAACAGAAGGAGCGGACCTATTTCGTCACCTCTGAGTCGGTGACGGAGGGTCATCCGGATAAGGTCTGTGACCAGATTGCGGACGGAATCCTGGACGCCTATCTGGAGCAGGACCCTAAGTCTCGCGTGGCAGTGGAGGTCATGGCCTCTGCAAACACCCTGATGCTGGCCGGTGAGATCACCTCCCGGGGCCAGGTGGATGTGGTTGCCAAGGCGCGGGAGATCATCCGGGAGATCGGATATGTGGAGAAGGGGAAGGGCTTTGATGCAGATACCTGCATGATCCTGACCAACATCCACAACCAGTCGCCGGACATCTCCATGGGGGTCACAAAGGGAGACGAGAACGGGGAAGAGGTACTGGGCGGAGGAGACCAGGGTATCATGTACGGCTATGCCGTGGATGAGACCGAGAGCCTGATGCCCATGCCCTGTGACCTGGCCAACCGTCTGGCCCAGCATCTGGCCGACGTCCGCAAGAAGGGGAAAGCACATTTCCTCTATCCGGACGGAAAAACTCAGGTCACGATGGAGTATAACGAGGCGGGAGAGCCGGTCTCCATCCGGAGCATCGTGGTCTCCACCCAGCACAGCCCGCTGATTTCCCGCTGCATGCTGGAATCGTTTATCAAGAAAATCGTGATCCAGCCTATGGTGGACCCCAAATGGCTGACCCCGGAGACCAGGATCTATGTCAATCCCACCGGCCGGTTTGTCATGGGCGGTCCGGCTGCGGATACCGGTGTGACCGGGCGCAAGCTGATGGTCGACACCTATGGTACCATCGGAAAGCACGGCGGCGGGGCCTTTTCCGGAAAGGACCCCTCCAAGGTGGACCGCTCTGCCGCCTACATGGCCCGCTATGTGGCGAAAAATGTAGTAGCGGCGGGTATGGCAAAGCGGTGCGAGGTTGCCCTCGCCTTTGTCATCGGACAGGTGGAACCGGAGGCCATTACGGTGAATACCTTCGGCACGGGAAAGCTGCCCGACCGGTACATCGAGGAGATCGTCAAGAAAGTATTCTCGTTCAAGGTGGCAGATATCATCTCCCAGCTTGATCTGAGACGGCCCCAGTACCGCAAGACTGCGGCCTACGGACATTTTGGTAGGGTGAATCAGGGCTTCCGCTGGGAGGAGACCGACAAAGCCTGGCTTCTGGCTGGCGTGATGGAAGGCATGAAAAAAACCCGCTGAATCAAACAGGTAAGTTACACAAACGGAGCGAGAAAATCTGCGCTCCAGATATGAAATAAAAATTTTAGGAGGATATTATTATGTCGAACGAAGCTTTGGGTATGGTGGAAACTAAGGGTCTGGTTGGCGCGATCGAGGCTGCCGATGCTATGACCAAGGCCGCCAATGTGGCCCTGATCGGCTATGAGAAGATCGGTTCCGGTCTGGTGACCGTGATGGTCCGCGGCGATGTGGGTGCTGTCAAGGCCTCCGTGGATGCCGGCGCTGCCGCCGCCGCCAATGTGGGCGAGGTCGTTTCTCAGCATGTCATCCCCAGACCCCACACCGACGTGGAGAAGATCCTGCCCAAGAGCCTTTAATTGGACAGAGACAGGCCAAAGTAAGGTCGTTCTGGATTCTGCGTGCCAGCCAGATCGGCTGGTACGCAGAGTTTCCAAAAGGAGGTAGACGTCTTGAGCAATGAGGAGCTATTGAAGCTGGTTGCCCAGCGTGTCGCAGAAAAGATTCGGGAGTACGACACCTTTAAGATTCCCATTGGTGTCTCCAACCGACATGTACATGTCACGCAGGAACATTTGGAAATCTTGTTTGGCAAGGGATATGCCTTGACAAAGAAAAGTGATCTGAAGCAGCCGGGACAGTATGCCAGTAATGAGACCGTGACCATTCGTGGTCCCAAGGGTGAGTTCAACCGGGTGCGTATTCTGGGTCCCGTGCGGAGTCAGAGCCAGGTGGAGATCTCCAAGACGGACAGTTTTCGACTGGGCATCCGGCCCCCGATCCGGGAATCCGGCTGTCTGACCGGGACACCCGGCCTGGAGCTGATCGGGCCTAAGGGCTCGGTGATGCTGCCTGAGGGCGCCATCGTCGCCCTGCGCCACATCCACATGACGCCGCAGCAGGCGCAGGCCATGGGTGTGAAGGACAAGGATATTGTAGAAGTAGAGACGTTCGGAGAACGCCACGGCGTCTTTGGAGACGTCCTGGTGAGAGTTTCTGATAAATTTTCTCTGGAGATGCACGTAGATGTGGATGAGGCCAACGCCTGTGCGCTGAGCAACAACGACTACGTGATGATCCGCAGAAAGTAAGACAGGAGACGCAAAGGAGGAATCGTATGCTGATGACCAAGGAGGTACTCTCCGAATTTGCCCAGTTGATTGAGGAGGACCGCTGCAACCCCTTCTCCGGAAAGCTGAAAACAGGGGTTGACCTGGGAACGGCAAACATCGTGATTGCGGTCACAGACGAGGACAACCATCCGGTAGCGGGCGCTACGGCCGTCTCCAAGGTGGTCAAGGATGGGATCGTGGTGGACTTTGTAGGCGCCATGAAAACACTCCGGCAGCTGAAGGAACATCTGGAGGAGCGTTTGGGCGTCACCCTGGATACCGCCGCAACGGCGGTTCCTCCTGGCGTGATCGAAGGAAATGTCCGGTGTATCTCCAACGTTGTGGAGGGTGCGGGGTTTGAAGTGACGAATGTTGTGGATGAGCCCACCGCAGCCGCAGCTGTTCTGGGGATCACGGATGGTGCTGTCGTGGATGTCGGCGGCGGGACCACAGGAATCAGCATTTTGAAAGACGGAGAAGTCGTCTTTACAGCAGATGAGCCCACGGGCGGAACACACATGACGCTGGTGCTGGCCGGTTACTACGGGATCAGCATTGATGAGGCGGAGGAGCTGAAGCGGGACAAGGCAAAGGAGCGGGATGTATTCCCGATCATCCGGCCGGTGGTCCAGAAAATGGCTTCTATCGTCAAGCGTTTTCTGACCGACTATGAGGTGGACCGCGTCTATGTTGTGGGCGGTGCGTCCTGTTTCCAAGATTTTGAAGAGACATTTGAAAAGGAACTGGGTATTACGACAGTTAAAACCAATGACGCAATGTTGGTGACACCGCTTGGTATCGCCTGGAATGCTGCCGTAACCTGCGGATAAGAAAGAAGGCATGGTTCATTTGGATATGGATATGAAAGTAATCGAGCAGATGGTGGCTCAGGCTCTGAAGGAAATGAGCGTCCAGCAGCCCCAGCAGTTTGCCGCCCCCAAGGTGGAGCGCTATGGTGTGTTTGAGACCATGGACGAGGCTATTGAGGCCTCTGTTGTGGCCCAGCAGAAGCTGCTGTTCTCCAAAATGGAGGACCGCCAGAAGTACGTGGATACCATCCGCGCTGCCGTTCTGAAGAAGGAAAACCTGGAGCTGATGTCCCGTCTGGCCGTTGAGGAGACGGAGATCGGCTGCTATGAGCACAAGCTCATCAAGAACCGTATGGCCGCTGAGCGGACCCCCGGCACCGAGGATCTGATCACCGAGGCCACCACCGGCGACAACGGTCTGACCCTGGTGGAGTACTGCCCCTTCGGCGTGATCGGCGCCATCACCCCCACCACCAACCCCACCGAGACCATCATCTGCAACTCCATCTCTATGATCGCCGGCGGCAATACCGTGGTGTTCAGCCCCCACCCCAGAGCAAAGAAGGTCTCCCAGATGCTGGTGAAGGTGCTCAATAAGGCTCTGATCGAGGCCGGAGCTCCCGAGAACCTGATCACCATGGTGGAGGAGCCCTCTATCGACAACACCAATAAGATGATCGAGCATCCCAAGGTCCGCCTGCTGGTGGCCACCGGTGGTCCCGCTATCGTGACCAAGGTGCTGTCCTCCGGCAAGAAGGCCATCGGCGCCGGCGCCGGCAACCCCCCTGTGGTGGTGGATGAGACCGCTGACGTGGAGAAGGCGGCCAAGGACATCGTGGACGGCTGCAGCTTCGACAACAACGTCCCCTGCATCGCAGAGAAGGAAGTCTTTGCCGTGGACCAGATCACTGATTATCTGATCCACTATATGAAGCTGAACGGCGCTTATGAGATGACCAACCGGGACCAGATCGAGCAGCTGGTGGCCCTGGTCACCAAGGAGAAGGGCGGCCCCAAGACCGAGTTCGTCGGCAAGAGCGCCAAGTACATCCTGGCTAAAATGGGCATTACCGTGGACGACAGCGTCCGCGTCATCATCATGGAGACGGACAAGGATCACCCCCTGGTCCAGACCGAGCTGATGATGCCCATTCTGCCCATCGTCCGTGTCTCCGACGTGGATACCGCCATTGAGTACGCCCACGAGGCCGAGCACGGCAACCGCCACACGGCAATGATGCACTCCAAGAACGTGGAGAAGCTGAGCAAGATGGCGAAGGTGATGGAGACCACCATCTTTGTCAAGAACGCTCCTTCCTACGCCGGCATCGGCATCGGCGGCGAGGGCTACACCACCTTCACCATTGCCGGCCCCACCGGCGAGGGTCTGACCTCTGCCAGAAGCTTCTGCAGAAAACGCAAGTGCGTGATGACCGATGCGTTCAGCATCCGGTAATATTCTGATCGACCCGACTGAGGACCGGCGCTGAAGGAGAGAAGCACATGTCGAATGTATATATTAAAACAAGGATTCACAGCGGAGACCGCGCAATGGAGTATCTGCATGGAGTCCAGAATCAGCGGATCATGATTGTCTGCGACAAATTCCTGGCAGAAAACGGAACGGTCCACTATATTACAGATGCAGTTTCTGCAAAAAACGTGGTCGAGATCTTTGACCAGGCGATTCCTGACCCCACCATCGAGGTGGTGGGCAAGGGCCTGAGCCTGATCTGCAAAATGCGCCCTGACATTGTGATCGGATTCGGCGGCGGATCGGCCATTGACACTGCAAAGGGTATTATTTACTTTGCCGGTGTGAAAAACCTGATCCCCAAGCCCCTCTTTGTCACCATTCCCACCACCAGCGGAACGGGGTCCGAGGTCACCTCTGCGGCGGTCATTACGGATTCCGAGACAAAGAGCAAGCACCTCATTATGTCGGACGACATTCTGGCGGATGTTGCGCTTCTGGATCCCAAGCTGACCCTGTCGGTTCCGCCCGCAGTCACCGCCAACACCGGTATGGATGTTCTGACTCACGCCATTGAGGCCTATGTGGCCAAAAAGGCGAACGTGTTTTCCGACGCCCTGTCTGAGAAATCCGTTGAGCTCCTGCTGAAGTCGCTGCTGACCTGCTACCGCAGCGGCAACAACCTGGAGGCCAGAACCATGATGCACGAGGCGGCCACTCTGGCCGGTATGGCCTTTAACAATGCGGGCCTGGGCGTCAACCACAGCATTGCCCATCAGCTGGGAGGGACCTTCCATATTCCCCACGGCCTGGCCAATGCGATCCTGCTGGGCCCTGTGATCGACTACAACAGCGCCGATCCGGAGGTTATGAACAAGTACGCCATGCTGGCCTATAAGACTCAGCTGGCTGCCAGCAGCGAGTCCCCGGAGATGGCGGTAAGGGCGCTGAAGCTGATGATTTCCACCCTGATGCAGTGCATGAAGATGGAAAGCAGCATCCACGCCCTGGGGATCAGCCGCGAGGACTACGAGTCTCAGCTGTCCAACATGGTGGCCAATGCACAGCAGGACTACTGCATCAATACCACGCCCCGCAAGATCGGGGCAGAGGAGATCAAGTCGATTCTGCGCAGCATTTACTAAGCTCAGAAAAGCTCCCGTACAGCACGCATGTGTGCTGTACGGGAATTTTTTTGCGGCTCCGGCGGGAGAGACGTGGGAGCCTGAAGGACAAGCTGAAAGCCCGGACCTGGATGGTCCGGGCTTTTGTGCTTTAAGGGAGGGGGTGGCGCTTGGAGAGACGCATGCATTCCAGTGTGTAGCTGGTGAGCATCACGCCCCAAATCAGCAGCACCAGGAAGATGGGCAGGATCCCTGTCTCAAACATGATATGGCTGAAAAACAGGAGGACATACAGTGCGGCACAGAAATTGCTGGTAAACTGAAAGGCGTGGTAGGCGGCCTGGCCGATTTGCTTCTGTTCCGCTTCATCGCAGCTGTCCATCCACTTTTTTTTGAAATTCAGGTCGTAGACTGAGCCCCTCTTTTCCGGATTCATCATCTTGGTCAGCTCCACGATCTTCTGCTGGAGCACAGTGACCAGGAGCAGAGAGAGCAGCAGAGCGCCTGCGTTAACGATTAGCTGAATAGGCTGGCCGACCAGATAGACCAGACCGGCCCCCAGAAAGAACAGGGACAGGATCATGGCGAGGCCGGACAGCAGCAGCCCCCAGGACAGGGACTGTTCGATTTGTTCCGCGAGGTCCTCGTCCTCGCCATCCCAGCTCGTATACTTGGATTTACAGCGGAAATAGATCAGAAGGGCGGGGAGGTACAGGACCAGGAGTGTGACAGGAATGCCCCAGCGCGCCGCAGCCGGCATGAGCCGCTGTATTGTCCCGGAGATGGCATCTGGCAGGCCTTGGCTGCGGGACAGCTCAAGGAAAAAGCCAAGTACGCCTCCAATCAGGCCGCTGACCAGGATGAGCAGCAGAAACTTTGGGAACGCCCGTTTCTTTTCGTCTTTCATAGCAGCATGTTTCATGGTTCGTCCTCCTCGTAAGTGAAAATATCCTCTACGGTGCCACCGCAGATTTTTGCAAGCTTCAGGGCCAGGGTGACAGAGGGGGAGTAGTCCCCGCGTTCGATCTGGCTGATGGTCTGCCGGGATACTCCGGCCATCTGGCCCAGCTGCTGCTGATTGATGCCCAGGCGGGCACGGTGCTCCTTGAGCCGATTGGTCAGCGGCATGTTGCATAACTCCTTTCTGACAAGTTACTCTGTCAAAATGACAACTTTATTTGTCAAACATAGGATAGCATTGACAAGGAAAGTTGTCAATAGAAAAATGAAATCTTTTTTGAGGGCCTGTACTTTTTTCGGATGGACGAGCATAGGATGGACCAGCAATGAAATTTGGGGGTACGAAGGATGAATGTGGATCTGATCTTCAAGATCGCAGCTATCGGGATTCTGGTGGCGGTGCTGAATCAGGTGCTGAATCGGGCGGGGCGGGACGAGCAGGCCCTGATGGTCACCCTGACCGGGCTGGTGGTGGTGCTGATGATGGTGATTCAGGAGATCGCCCGCCTGTTCACCATGATCAAGACCTTGTTTGACCTCTGACATGGAGGGGATCGAGAAGATTGCCGCCCTGGCCGTGACAGCGGCCCTGTGTGCCGGGATCGTTCGGCGCGGGGCCTCGGAATTTTCTCTGCTGATCGTGCTGGCCGCCGGAATCTGTATTCTGGTGCTGAGCACCCAGGCGCTGGAGCAGGTGCTTCAGGCCATCCGGGATCTGGCCGAGCTGGCGCGGATGGAGGACGCCATTCTGCGTCCGGTCCTCAAGACGGTGGCCATCTCTCTGGTGGTGCGGATCACAGCGGAGCTGTGCCGCAGCGCAGGGGAGGGAGGTCTGGCCGCTTTTGTGGAGACCAGCGGGACCGTGCTGGGCCTAATGGTCTCCCTGCCGCTGGCAAAGGAGGTGCTGGAGCTGATGGCACAGCTGCTGACATGAGGCGGATACTGACCGTGCTGGCCCTGGTGCTGCTTCTGGCCCCTGTGTGCCGGGGAGCTGAGGTGCTGGAGGACGTCCCGGGGATGGACGAGCTGTGGTCGGCGGCTGAGGACTACGGCGTGGACCCGGACCAGGAGCTGGACGAGGGGCTGAGCGAGCTGCTCCAGGACGTGCTGGAGACGGGGGGCGGCCTGTTCCGCGAGAGCGCCCGGGTGGGCATCCGCCTGCTGGCCATCGTGCTCCTGTGCGGTCTGGCGGAGGGGGTCTGCGAGGAGAAGGGGGCCCAGACAGCGGTAAAGCTGGCCGGTGCCCTGGCGGTGACTGCCCTGTCTGTGAGCAATATGAACGCCATGATCGGTCTGGGCCGGGAGACCATTGGGCGGATGACCGGATTCTCCGGCGTGATGCTGCCGGTGATGGGGATTCTGACGGCGGCCACCGGCCATGTGACGGCGGCGGCGGCGCGGCAGGGGGCCACGGTGGTATTTACCCAGCTTCTGATGGAGGCGGTGGATCGGCTGCTGATCCCCCTGGTCTATGCCTATTTGGCCACCTGCTGTGCCTGCGCGGCGGTGGGAAACGAGGGCTTGAAGAAGCTGGCTGTCATTATGAAGGGGGCGGTGACAATGCTGCTGACTGTGATCCTGCTGGGATTTGTGGGCTACCTGACCATGAGCGGAGCCATTGCCGGTTCGGCGGATGCTGCGGCGGTCAAGGCCACCAGAATGGCCATCACCCGGGCCATTCCTGTGGTTGGCAGTATTCTGGCCGATACGGCGGAGTCGGTGCTTGTGGGGGCTGGGATTTTGAAGGGATCTGTGGGAGTGGTAGGTCTGCTGGTGGTACTGGCCATCTGTCTGGTTCCTTTTTTGAAGCTGGCGTTTCACTATCTGGCCTATAAGCTGGCCGCTGCGCTGACAGCCACTGTGGCCGACCCGCGCCTGTCCGGTCTGCTGGATCAGATTGGAAGCGCCTTTGGTCTGGTACTTGGTATGACGGGGGCCTGTGCCCTGCTGCTGCTCTTTGCCCTGGTATCGGCAGTTACGGCGGTGGCAGGATGATGGCGCTGGTGCGGGAGTGGCTGCTGGGGATCGCCGGGGCGGCCATTCTGACGGCGCTGGCCGACGGCCTGATGCCCCAGGGCGGGGCCAGACAGGTGGGGCGGCTGGTGTGTGGACTGGTGGTCCTGCTGGCGGTGCTTCGACCTCTGGCCAGTGCGGAACTGACAGAATTATCCGACCATCTGCGCTATGATGGTCAGGCGTTCCAGGATCGGGTGGACAGTTTACAGAGGGAGGCAGACAACCAGATGAAAACCATCATAGAGGAGCGCATGGGCGCATATAGTGTGGAGAAAGCAGCCGAGATGGGACTGACATGTGAGGTCCGGGTGGAGTGTCAGCCGGACGGGGATGGCCTGTTTCTGCCTGTGGGGGCCCAAGTGGTCGGATTGGAGCTGCCGGAGGAGCAAAAACGATTCCGGGAGAGCATCTGTAAAGACTTTGGCCTTGCTCCTGGTCAGATCCAATTTCAGGAGGTGGAGGCGCCATGAATTGGAGCAAACTCAGGGAACCCGGGCGATGGAAGGAGCTTTTGTCGCGCTATCGCGCCATTCTGCTGGTGCTGGCTGCTGGGCTGCTTCTGATGCTGATGCCCACCGGCGAGGGCGAGGAGCAGCCGTCCCAAACACAGACCGAGGCGGAGGAGCGTTTTGTGCTGGAGGAGTTTGAAAAGAAGCTGGCCGATACGCTGTCCCAAATCCAGGGGGCGGGGAAGAGCCGGGTGATGCTCACGCTGAAAGGCGGAAGCCGTCAAATTCTGGCCCAGGACGCCCAGAGGGATGGAAACCGGCTCCACACCTCGGCGGTCATTCTGGGTAAGGGGTCCTCGACTCAGACGGTGGTGCCCCTCCAGACGCTGGGACCTGAGTTCCAGGGGGCGGTAGTGGTCTGTCAGGGAGGGGACGACCCGGCAGTTCGGCTGCGGCTGTCCGCAGCGGTGTCCGCCCTGACCGGGCTGGGCAGCGATCGCATTTTGATCTGTAAGGGTACATGAAAATTTTAAAATAGGGAGGAAAATAGGACATGAAAACCAAAGGAAACGGGACGGGGACGGGCTGGAGCCAGATTTGGAAACGGAATGCGGTGGTTGCCGCCATTGCGCTTTTTGTGTGTGCGGCGGTCTATCTCAACTGGAACTATGATCAGCAGACGGATCTGAATACCGGAAAGGTGCTGGGCCAGTCCACCATGGTAGACGGCAAGACCGATCCTCTGGTGGAACAGACGGGAGAGCCGTCCAAGGATGGACAGGACAAAGGGAAGGCTGCAGCCAGCGGATATTTCGCCAATGCCCGGCTGAACCGCCAGCAGGCCCGGGACAGTGCCCTCACTCTGCTCCAGGAGGCAGCCGCCGGGGAGGATGCCGACCAGACCATGAAGGATCAGGCCAACGCCACCATCCAGACCATGGCGGATTACACCGTGACCGAGGCCCAGATTGAGAATCTGGTGGTGGCCAAGGGCTATACCGACTGCGTGGCCTTTATCGGGGAGGACAGCCTGAGCCTTGCGGTGGCTGCCTCGGCAGATGGCCTGACGGACACGGATACCGCCCGCATCGTGGATGTGGTCGGTCAGGTGACCGACTTCAACGCCAGCCAGATCAAGATCATCCAGGTGGAGTAAACGGGGAATCTGAAGTATATTTTTGGGTTGGCGGTTGTCAAAGGGCCCTTGCGGTGGTATAATAACTCCATCACATGCGGACCGGGCTTGCCCCGGACCAAGCCGCAGGGTAAGGAGCGTGTCTGTTATGAACGAGAACAAGGAGTATGTCTCCCGCTGCGACGAGCTGGGGAATATCCATATTTCAGAAGAAGTGCTGGCCGCCATTGCTGCCGCCGCCACCCTGGAGGTGGAGGGGGTCAACGGACTGTCCGCCAACCTGGGAAGCGACCTGGCCGAGCTGCTGGGCAAGAAGAATCTGGCCAAGGGCATCCATGTCCAGATGGAGGAGGATCAGGTCAAGGTGGAGCTGTCCATCGTGATGGACTATGGTCACACCATCCCTGAGATTGGAAAGAGTATTCAGGACGGCGTGATGAACGCCATTGAGTCCATGACCGGCTTGAAGGTCTCTGAGGTCAACGTGACTGTCAGCGGGATCAGCTTCGAGAAGAAGGCCCAGTAATTTTCAATGTATCGTGAGAGGGGAGACGCACTTGCGCGTCTCCCCTCATTTTTTGGACAGAAGCAAAGAGGTACCGCAGCAATTCCGCTGCGGTACCTCTTTTAATATTGGGTGATTCAGGCGGCTTGGGCAGGTTCAGCTTCAGCGGTCTGACCCCCGTCGATAGGGGCACTGGCGCTGGGGAGCTGAGAGGAAGCCGCGCGATTTGTGATCTTGAACTCATATACGTCCAGGATATGGTCTTTTTCCTCGGGGAGGGGGGCGGTGTGGAGCATCTCCACCTTGTCGCCCACGTTCAGGGTGATGACCAGACGGTTCTGAGCGGCGCACACGCTGTAATAGGTGTTGTCATCTGCGTTGTCCAGCTGGAGGAGGTAGTAGGTGTTTCCGCCGATGACCACGGTTCGGATGTCCCTGACCACTCCGCTGGTGCTGTCCTGCACGGGCTGGTCGGGAGTGGCAATGCCCTTCTCGGTCAGCTTCTGGATATATTTCTGCTCGCAGGCGGAGACGGAGTCCCCGGTGACCACGATCTGGTACTGGGCCACATTGACCATTGCGTAGCTCTTGACCAGCTCAGTGTTGTCCTTCAGAGGGATGAAATAGGTGGGCTCGCCGGCAATATTCAGCAGCAGGGGGAAGGTAGCCACATAGCCCAGGTCCTGGACTACACCCATAGCGGACAGCTTGGCGGCCTCCTCAGTGGCGCCGGGAGCCTCATAGAAGTGGGTCTCCTTGGTGCGCATGTTGCACAGCAGGAAACCGAGGTTGGACTGGTCGGCGTTGGCGGAGGTGACGCCCGTGTAGGCATATACGTCATCATTCATGGCGATGTAGTTGTAGCCCTGGGTGGTCTTGGTGACGCCGCGCTGCCCTAGGATGGAGTTGATAAAGCCATTGATCAGCGTGCCGTGGAAGTCGTACTGCTGCATGATCAGCAGGGGATTGTAGAGGTTATCCACCCAATTGGGGACTTCCTCATAATACTTGCACTCGCCGGTAACGGCGTCCACCAGTACGGCGCCCTGGATGTCAGTGCCGCCGAACAGGCCGATGGTCCGGACGATCCGGGGAGCCACCCAGAAGGGATGACCTTCCTCGTTGATCTCAAACTCAGGGGTGGCAAACATCATGGTGGGGTAGTGGAAGCGCAGGTGGCGCATGATGTTTCGGTTCAGAGGCTCGGAGAAGGAGTACTTCATGCCCTCGGGCAGACGCTTGACAGTGGCCTCCTGGGTCACCATATCCACCACCACATAGGCGGGCAGGCCCTCCCTGCGGTTGGTGAACCACTTGAACAGGTCGGCGTAGTCAATGGGGGCCACGCGGACGGGCCGGCCCTGGTAGTTGATCTGGGTGGAGTCGTTGGAGTACTCAAACTGGCTGACCATGTCGCTGAGGGTGCCCATCTGGCGATCGCCCAGATACTCGGCGGACTGGCGGTCCAGGGTGGGGATCTCGCTGAAGGAGATCTGAGTGACATCCTGGGCAAAGTTGCCCGTCTCAACGGTCAGCAGATCCCGGTAGGCAGAGGCCCGGAAGATAGGCAGGGAGATCAGCTGTCCCACCAGAGCGATACCGATTACGGCCAGGAAGAAGATACCCACAGCCATGGAGCTGCGTTTTACGAAACGCAGCCAGTCCTTGACGCGGTCGCCGAAGGTCTGGACCGCTGTATTTTCTCTGCTGGGGGCTCCGGCCAGGATAAAGCTGGACAGCAGGTAGACAATACAAAGCAGCCCCAGGAATTCATAAAATTCACCGGTGTGGGGGTTGATGGCTGGCAGCGTGACGTAGAAGTAGAGGAAGCCAATCACAGCGGTGATGACAAGGCTCAACAGGATACGTCCTGCGCGGCTTTTGGGCAGATGGAGTTTAGAGGATTTCATATTCTAGGCATACTCCTTTTTGAATGGTATTTCGCGCGGGGAATTCGTGCTTTCTTTAAGAATAGACGAAGTCAGAGCAAAAATCAATGAACAAACTATGAAACTTAAGGAAAAGAACGCAAAGACAGGCGGCACAGTACTTGCATTATGCAGGAAAATCTCCTATAATAAAACAGTAAATTTGAAATTAGCCGCGGCGCTGTCCGCATATGGAGGAATAGATATGGGACTTGATATGAAGTATTTCCAGGAGATGGAGGAGAAGATCCCCAAAGGAAAGGTCCGTACCAGGTTTGCCCCCTCTCCCACGGGTTATATGCATGTCGGTAATCTGCGTACCGCCCTCTATACCTGGCTGATTGCCCGCCATGCCGGCGGTACCTTTATCCTGCGCATTGAGGACACAGACCAGACCCGCCAGGTGGAGGGCGCCACCGAGGTCATTTACCGCACCATGGCTGAGTGCGGCCTGGACCACGACGAGGGCCCGGACGTGGGCGGTCCCGTTGCCCCCTATATCCAGACTGAGCGCCGGGACACTTATGGCAAGTACGCCCAGCTGCTGGTGGAGAAGGGCCACGCCTACTACTGCTTCTGTGAAAAGACCGAGTCGGAGGAGGACTCCGGCGACTTTAACCGGGGACCGGACCCCTGCCGCAGCCTGAGCCCTGAGGCGATCCAGGCCAAGCTGGATGCCGGTGCGCCCTATGTGATCCGTCAGAAGATCCCCCAGGAGGGTACCACCACCTTCCACGATGCGATCTTCGGCGACATCACCGTTGAGAACAAGACCCTGGATGACCAGGTCCTTATCAAGCGGGATGGTCTGCCCACCTATAACTTCGCCAATGTGGTGGACGATCATCTGATGGGCATTACCCATGTGGTCCGCGGCAGCGAGTATCTGTCCTCCGCCCCCAAGTATGACCTGCTCTATCAGGCCTTTGGCTGGGATGTGCCCACATATGTCCACTGCTCTCCCGTGATGCGGGACGCTCAAAACAAGATGTCCAAGCGCCACGGCGACCCCTCTTATGAGGATCTGAAGGATCAGGGCTATCTGACCCAGGCTATTTTGAACTATGTGGCCCTGCTGGGCTGGTCCCCCCGCGGCGAGATCGCCGAGCAGGAGATCTTCACCCTGGAGGAGCTGGCCAAGGTCTTTGATCTGGCCGGTATGTCCAAGTCCCCCGCCATCTTCGACATTGAGAAGCTGAACCACTTCAACGCCCACTATCTGCGCGCCATGGAGCCCGACCAGTTTGCCAAGGTGGCCGAGCCCTATATCCGCCAGGTGGTGACCAATCCTGACATCGATGCGGCGGAGATTGCCGCCCTGCTCCAGGCCCGCTGCGAGAAGCTGACTGAGATCCCCGAGAAGGTGGATTTCTTCCAGGAGCTGCCTGAGTATGACAAGGACCTCTTTGTCAACAAGAAGTCCAAGAGCACCGAGGCCTCGTCCATCGACGCCCTGGAGCTGGTCATTCCCATGCTGGAGCTGAGCACCAGCTGGAATACGGAGTATATCCACGGCTCGCTGACCGGCCTGGCCGAGGGCCTGGGCGTCAAGAATGCCCGCATCCTCTGGCCTGTGCGCATCGCGGCGGCCGGTAAGGCAGTCACCCCCGGCGGCGCTGCTGAGATCTGCCACATCCTGGGCAAGGAGGAGACGGTGCGCCGTCTGAAGCTGGGGCTGGAGAAGCTGACCCATTGATCAACCGCCTGTAAACCATCTGACTGGAGGTTATGTACCATGAAATGTCCCTTCTGCGCCTATCCGGAGAGCAAGGTTGTGGATTCCCGTCCCGCAGAGGAGGGGGCCAGCATCCGCCGCCGCCGCGAGTGCCTGTCCTGTCATAAGCGCTTTACAACCTATGAGACCATGGAGAGCCTGCCTCTGATGGTAGTCAAAAAAGACGGAAGCCGACAGAGCTTTGACCGGAATAAGGTGCTGAATGGCCTGATCCGGGCCTGTGAGAAGCGCCCTGTGGCGTACCATACCCTGGAGGAATTGGTCGGTGAGATCGAGCAGGTCCTTCAGAACGAGATGGAGCGGGAAATCAGCTCAGCTGAGATCGGCGAGCTGGTGATGGAGCGGCTGAAAAAGATCGACGAAGTGGCCTATGTGCGCTTTGCCTCGGTCTACCGCCAGTTTAAGGATATCAACACCTTTATGCAGGAGCTGAACAAGCTGCTGGCCGACAAATAAGCGTTCGGCGTATTACCCATATCGAATTTCAGCATAGGGGGCTGTGTCAATTCACAGCCCCCTATGCTGAAGAGGAGCGCATCTATGTCGTACGATCCCTTGGAAATACAGTCAGAAGAGAGAAATGCGGAGTACTATCAGCAGCGCAAGGAGACCCGGAAACGGCAGAGACGCCGTCGGATGCTGCGCAGACGGTTGCTGATCGGCGGTTTGGCAGTCGTCCTGCTGCTGAGCGGGACGGCTGTGGTCCGTCATGTCCGGAATTCCGATCAGAATAAGGAGGAACAGCGGAGCGCTCAGCAGGCTGATCAGGAACCGGCGGTGCTGACCATGGCGGAGCCCAATCTGGCCGAGGAGCCGGCGTATGCCCTGCACACCACAGACCGGTCCGTTCAGCTGGACGAGAGCATTTCCAGCCAATACGCCGTTTTGGCGGATCTGGAAACCGGGGAGATTTTGGCGGAGCGGAATTCCGAGACCCGGATCAATCCGGCGTCCATGACGAAAATACTCACCCTCCTGGTGGCCGCCGAACAGATCCAGGACCGGGATGGTACCTTCACCATGACCCGGGAGAACTCCGAATATTGTTATATCAACAAGTGCAGCGTGGTGGGCCTGGTGGTAGGGGAGGAGGTCCCGGTCAACGAGCTCTTCTACGGCTGTATCCTGTGCTCCGGTGCGGACGCCTGTCTGGGACTGGCAGACCTGGCTGTGGGCTCACAGGAGACCTTTGTGGCGCTGATGAATCAGAAGCTGGACGAGCTGGGGCTGTCAGAGACAGCGCATTTCACCAACTGTGCGGGAATTTATGATGAGAACCACTACTGCACCGTCCGGGACATGGCCGTCATCCTGAAGGCTGCGCTGGAGAATGAGCTGTGCCGCCAGGTACTGTTTACCAAGGTGTTCCAGTCCCAGCCCACCCCGGAGCACCCCCAGGGCCAGACCTTCTCCAACTGGTTCCTACGCAGCATCGAGGAGGAGGACACCGGGGCCGTCACGGTCCGGGGCGCCAAGACAGGATATGTGGGGGAGGCAGGATTCTGTGCCGCCAGCTATGGCGAGACAGAGGAGGGACACGGCTATCTGTGTGTCACCGGAAAGACGTACAGCAAGGGCCAGGCCATCCGCGACCATGCGACCCTGTACAAGACCTGCTGCACCGCTCCAGAGTCCGAAGCAGAGACCTGAATCAGAAACAAAAAAAGCCCCAGCCGGATTATTTCCGGCTGGGGCGTTTTTCTGATTACTTGTGGTGTGCCAGGGCCTGGATACGGGCCACGGCCTGAGCGGTGGCCTCTGCATCGCCGAAGGCGGTCAAGCGGATATAGCCCTCTCCACTGGGGCCGAAGCCCACACCAGGGGTAGTGGCCACATGGGCCCGATCCAACAGCAGATCAAAAAAGTCCCAGGAGCCCATATTGTGAGGGGCCTTTACCCAGATGTATGGGGCGTTGGCGCCGCCAAAGACGGTAAAGCCGGCCTGAGACAGACCTTCCCGAATGACCTGAGCATTTTTCTGGTAGTAGGCAATGTTGGCCCGGGTCTGCTCCCGGCCCTCGGGAGTGTAGACGGCGGCGGCGGCGCGCTGAATCACATAGGGTACGCCGTTGAACTTGGTGCACTGGCGGCGGTTCCACAGCTTGTTCAGGCTGGCGCCGTCCCGGTTCAGCTCCTTGGGCACCACAGTGTAGGCGCAGCGGGTGCCGGTAAAGCCGGCAGTCTTGGAGAAGGAGCGGAACTCAATGGCGCAGGTGCGGGCGCCCTCGATCTCGAAGATGGTGTGGGGGATGTCGTCCTCAGTAATGAAGGCCTCATAGGCGGAGTCGAAAAGAATCACGGAGCCATTCTCATTGGCATAGTCCACCCATGCCTTCAGCTGGGCCCGGCTGGCCACCGCACCGGTGGGGTTGTTGGGGAAGCAGAGGTAGATAATGTCTACCTTCTCCTGGGGAGGGACAGGGGTAAAACCATTCTCCTGCACGCAGGGCATGTAGACCAGCTTGTTCCAGCGGCCCAGCTCCTCCTGGTACTCGCCGGCCCGTCCGGCCATGGCGTTGGTGTCCACATAGACAGGGTAGACCGGATCGCACACGGCCACCACGTTGTCTACGCCAAAGATGTCGCCGATGTTGCCGCAGTCGCTCTTGGCGCCGTCGGAGACAAAAATCTCCTCGGGGTCAATGTCCACGCCCCGATCCCGATAATCGTACTGGGCAATGACGTCCCGCAGGAAGTCGTAGCCCTGCTCGGGGCCGTAGCCATGGAAGCCCTCTGTGGTGCCCATTTCAGTCACGGCCTGGTGCATAGCCTCGACGACGGCGGGGACCAGGGGCCGGGTGACGTCTCCGATGCTCAGCTTGGTGATCTTGGCGTCGGGGTGGGCATCGGAATAGACTTTGATCCGGCGGGCAACCTCAGAGAAGAGGTAGCTCCCGGGGAGCTTCAAATAATTTTCATTGATCTTAACCATGTAAAGGATCTCCTTTTGTATGTAATGAGGGAGAGTGGGGGGATTCCGGCCAATCGCCGTTGTAGACCGTGACGGCCGGGCCGGTCATATAAATGTGCCGGGACTGCTGGTCCCAGCGCAAATGCAGGGTCCCGCCGGGCAGCCGGGCCTGGACCTGATCCTGACACAGCCCCCTGGTGCATGCGGCAGCAAGGGCGGCACAGGCTCCTGTGCCGCAGGCCAGGGTCTCGCCGCTGCCCCGCTCCCAGACCCGAAGGTTCAGCTGATTTGCATTGGCCTGTACGAATTCCACATTGGTCCGATTTGGAAAGAGCGGGTGGCGCTCCAGGGCGGGGCCCAGCCGGAGAAGGTCCACGCCGGCGGGATCCGGGCAGAACACAATGAAGTGGGGGTTGCCCATTGAGACGGGGACACCGTGTACTTCCAGGCCGGCGGCGGAGAGAGTAATCTCAGGGAGCAGGAATGGCTCTCCCATATCCACTGTGACCGACTCGATCCCGTTTGGGCCGGGGTGAAGCTGCAGGCGGCGGGGACCGGCCAAGGTGTCGATGGTCAGCTCGGTCCGGTCTGTGAGCCCACTGTCATAGACATACTTGCCCAGACAGCGGATGCCGTTGCCGCACATCTCGCCCTGAGAGCCGTCTGCATTGTACATGACCATGGTAAAATCGCCCTGTACGCCTGGTGCGACGGCAATCAGTCCGTCGGCGCCCGCACCGAAGTGTCGGTCCGACATGGAGACGGCCAATTCCGCCAGCTCAGGCAGTGGAGCAGAGGTACAGTCGATGTAGAGATAGTCGTTGCCAAGACCGTGCATTTTTGTAAAGCGCATCCTGAAAGCCCCTTTCTGCGGACAGTTCGCAGTAGAGCTTATGCACGGGCTGGAGAGAGTATGTATTCCTCTGTCTCAGACAGATAAAAGTGCTGGAACGATCAGTAGATGACCAGATACTTGTCCAGCTCCCAGCTGGAAACACGGGTGCAGTACTCGTCCCACTCCTTCTGCTTGCCGTTGAGGTAGTGGCTGGAGATGTGCTCGCCCAGTACGTCCATGATGAGGGGATCGTGGCGCATCTCGGTCATAGCCTGGTGCAGGGAAGTGGGCAGGGCGTCGATGCCGTGCATGGAACGGGTCTCATGGTCCATCTCGTAGATGTTCTCGGTGATGCCGGGAGGAGGCATCAGCCCCTTCTCAATGCCATCCAGACCGGCGGCCAGGCAGGCGGCAATGGCCAGATAGGGATTGCAGCTGGGATCGGGGCTGCGCAGCTCTACGCGGGTGGCCTGTCCGCGGGAGGCGGGAATGCGGATCAGAGCGGAGCGGTTGGAGGCTGACCAGGCGCGGTAGCAGGGGGCCTCGTATCCGGGCACCAGACGCTTGTAGGAGTTGACCAGGGGGTTGGTCAGCACAGTGAAGCCCTTGACATGGAGCAGCAGACCGGCGATGAACTGATAGGCCAGCGTAGACAGTCCCCGCTCGCCGTTTTCATCATAGAACACGTTCTTGCCGTCCTTGAAGAGGGACATGTTGATGTGCATGCCGGAGCCGGCCTGTCCGAAGATGGGCTTGGGCATAAAGGTGGCGTGGAGACCGTGGTTGCGGGCCAGGCTCTTGACCGCCAGCTTAAAGGTCATGATCTTATCGGCGCTGTCCAGCGCATCTGTGTACTTGAAGTCGATTTCGTGCTGACCGGCCGCACATTCGTGGTGGCTGGCCTCGATTTCAAAGTCCATCTGTTCCAGATTCAGGCAGATGTCACGCCGGGCGGCCTCGCCGTGATCCAGGGGGCCCAGATCGAAGTAGCCGGCCTCGTCCCGGGTGATGGTAGTGGCGCGGCCGCGCTCATCCATCTCAAACAGGAAAAATTCCAGCTCAGGCCCGATGTTAAAGGTATCAAAGCCCATGTTGTTGGCGCGCTTGAGGACCTGGCGCAGGGTGCCGCGGGGATCGCCCACAAAGGGGGTTCCGTCCGGATTGTAGATGTCACAGATCATGCGGGCCACTTTTCCGTGCTCGGTGAGCCAGGGAAAAATGGTGAAGCTGTTCAGGTCGGGATAGAGATACTGGTCGGATTCATTGATGCGGGTATAGCCTTCAATGGAGGATCCGTCGAACATGATTTGGTTGTTGACTGCCTTTTCAATCTGGGAAGCGGTAATCGCAACATTTTTCAACTGGCCAAAAATATCGACGAATTGCATCCGAATGAACTCAATATCATTTTCGTGTACCAAACGGATAATATCTTCTTTTGTATATGCCATATCCACACTCGGCCCCTTTCATATCGTCTGGGATAAATACCCCAGAAATTAAATATGAAAACAGTATTGCACGTTCGGGATTTTCTGTCAAGTGAAATCTAATTGAATCGAAGAAAACGCGCCGCAGGGAGTTATCCGCTGCGGCGCGTTGGGATTACAGGTGAAACCAGGCTCCGGACTGTCGGTTTGCCATCACGTCCAGAGCGCCGTCCAGCAGCTCAGCTACCTCACCCATGGTCATGGGGGCAGACATGGCCTGGGCGTCGGAGCGATCCGGGCGGAGGATACCGGCGGAGGCGAGGTTGGCGGCCGCCTGTCCGGCCCAGTGACTGCGTCCGGTGGAGCAGAAGGTCTCCTGAGGCACGTCGGAAATATTCAGCAGGCTGTTCAGCATCACAGTGGCCTCACCCAGCGTCACAGTGCTGTCCGCTCCGAATACGGGCTGCCCCTTGGAGTCAGCGGAGCCCTGAATGGCACCCGCCTTCAGGGCGGAGGAGACGTAGCCCTTGCACCAGGTGGGGATGGCGGCGTCATCGTAGAAGCCGGTGACACTGACGTCCTCCAGGGGCTCCAGCTCAGCCACGCTCATGGCCATAGAGAGAAACTCACCCCGGCTGACGGTCTGATCGGGCTGGAAATAGTAAGAGCCATTGCGGTAGGACCCCACATAGACGCCCTCCTCCGCCAGACGGATGGACGCCTTGTGGGCCGGATTGCCGTCCATATCGGCATAGGTGACCTTGGTGTCGGGCTTGACGATCCGGATGGTCACCTTGGCCTCCGGGGAGACGTTGCCGGCCGGGTCAACTGCCACATAGGAGAAGGAATCCTTTCCGGTTTTGTTCTCATAGGGGGTGTAGACGAACTGGCTGGAGCCGTCCTCAGCCAGGGTGACCGCCCCGCGGGCGGGGGTGGAGGTGAGCTGGAAGGTCAGGGCATCCCCGTCCATGTCCATGGCGTCAAACCAGCCGGTGAGGGCCACGTTTTTATAGGTGGACAGGTCCATATTTTTGGCGATGGGGGCCTGGTTGGGCTCGGACAGAAGATGGAGTGTGAAGGGCGTCTCGCTCCCGGCTGCGCCGTCGGTCCGGTTTGGGCGGAAGGTGAATGTGGTTTCCTCCGGGCAGGAGGACAGGGGCATGGACTGGAACCGGAGCCCGGCCAGGGCAGAGCGTTCGATGACGGTCCCGGGTGTGACAGGCTGGGCCCCTACGGTCAGCAGACCTGCACTGGGATCGGGCAGGTCGGTGATGGTAATGGAGGAGAGGGCCGGGCCGCTGGCGGGGGACAGAAAATCATCAGGGGAGAATGGGACGCTGTGACCGTTGATCACCTGCTTGTGAAAGGTGGGAACGGGCCTGACGTCAGACTGCTTGGTGTGATGGAACAGAGCGGAAACCGGCAGGACCGTGGACGCCAGAAGGACGAGCATCAGTCCGTGAGCCAGTATACGGCGGAAACCTGCTGGATGCCTCAAAGGGATGACCTCCTTGTTTTAAAATGGTATCCCTATTGTTTGCCGCTGACAAAATAATATTCAAAAATATGTATTCCTGTTATGGGGCACAATGGGATGGATAGAGAGCCAGCAGAGTCATAGCATCTCCCAGAACAGTGAAAAAAGCGGCCAGCTTGGCAGCTTTGTCTGTGGACTGTCCGACCACAAGAACAGCGGCAAGCACCGCCGCCAGGATCAGAAAAAACCAAAGATCAGAGGAGAGCAGACAGGACATAGAATTCACCTCGGGTCATTCTATGCGTAAAGATGACCGGATGATAAAAAGGGGGCCGGCGGACAGATTGTCCGCCGGCCCCAAGAGTAAAGGGAGAGGGAGAAAGCTTAGTTGACGACGATGACACGGACCTTGTGACCCACGGGGTCGATGTGGACGGTCATGTCGTTGGAGAAGGCCCGGATGGCCTCCAGACGGTTCTGCTCCTGGGTGAACCAGGTGTCGGTGGCCTTGATGTAGCCTTCCACCTTGGAGGAGACCTGATATACAGTGCCCTTGGCATTGACGTACCAGGCGCCGTCCTTCTGGAAGAAGTCTGCACGCTTCACACCGCTGACCGACTCCAGAGAGATCACGCCGGCTGCCACACGGGTGCCGTGGATCTCGCGGGCTCCGGCCACGGTGCCGCCGAAGCCGCCGTCCTCAAAGGCCGCGCCGGTGATGATAGCGCTCTGACCGCCGGTGCCGTTGGTGATGGAGATGGTGGTGTTGGAGCCGCTCAGGCCGCCCTCACTGAACTCCTGGCTGCCCTTGTGCATCATGCCGTAGGTGTAGGCGTCGCCGGTGACAGAGTTCAGGATGAGGATATCCACCATGCCGGAGCTATTCAGGTGGTAAGTGGAGAGCTGACGCTGGGGGATCATCTCGGCCTCCAGGGCTGCCAGGCTCAGAGGCACCACAGCGCTGCCGCCCACTTCCTCGTAGACCTTGACGCCTGCGGCCACCTTGTAGCTGCCCAGGGTCATGGCCTTCACATTGAAGTCGCCGGGGATGGAGACGCTGCCGATCCGGCTGGCGCTGAGCTTGTCGCCCTTGGAGGCGGAGACAGTGACCACATGGTCCTGAGCAGTCTCAGGGACAGTGCCCTTCAGCTCGAGGGTGCCGCCGTTGGGCAGATCCACCATGACGCTGCCGCTGCCAGCCAGGCCGGTTGCAGTGGTGTGAGTGGCCATACTGGGGGCCGCCATGCCGGCGATCTTGCCGTCAGCGGTGAGCAGCAGGGAGACGGACTGACCGATCTTGAACTGGCTGATGCTCTCCTGTGCGCTGGGCAGCACGGGGAAGTCATGGCCCAGTACGGAGATGGTCTCGGGTGTGGTGGGATTGGGATTTGCCTTCTCGTACACACAGGTCAGGCGCAGGTCGCTGACCAGCAGGGTGTTGGAGACGGGATCGTAGGTCACAACATCATAGGGCTTGATGTCGTTGAAGCGAATGACCTCGTTGTCCTTCTTGATGGTGTAGTTGGTGACGCCGCCGGTGAGCTGGTGGAAGGATGCGCTGTTCAGCGGGCCGGTGACCACATAGGCCTCGGTGGAGGACAGGCTGCCGGAGGAGTAGTACACGCCGATGACCTTGCCGCCGTCCAGGAACAGGGTGACCTGAGCGCCGGAGCGCAGATCCACCCAGACGTCCGCGTAGGTGGAGTCGGGCTTCTCGCCGCCGCTGGTGAAGGCGGGGGTGGTGGAGGCGATGGTGTACTTGGTGCCGTCGGAGGCCTTCAGGAAGGTGGCCTGGGCGTCACCGGACAGAGTGATGGTAACAGCAGTGCTGGAGTCGGGGACGAAAGTGACCATTTCATTGCGGTCATTGAGGACCATGGTGCCTCTGTGTCCCTGGAGTGCGGTGGGGGTCACACCATCCACCACGGGCTGATATACGCCCTGGGAGGTGCGGATGGCGCCCGGCTCATGGTCATCGCCCGTGACGCCCACAGCCAGCAGGATCACGTTCTTGGTAGCGGAGCCAAGGCTGTCGTAGAAGGGGGCGCCGCTCTTCTGCTTGGTGGACAGGAGATTGACAAACATCTGCGCCGCCTGGGCGCGGGTCAGGGGAGAGTTGGGGCCCAGGGCGAGCCCGTCTGTCAGCTTCAGGGATTTGGCCAGGTTCAGGTAGCCGGCGGGCCAGACAGAGCCCACATCAGCGTCGCTGTATCCCAGCATCCGGACCAGGATGGTGGCCGCCTGGGCAAAGCTGATCTGCTCGTTGGGGTGGAAGGTTCCATCGCCCACACCGGAGATCAGGCGGCTGCCCGGCTGATCCTCGCTGCCGCCGATGGTGATGGAGGAGGCCAGATTGATGTAGCCGTTGGCCCAGTGGCCGGAGGGTACGTCCCGGAAAATGGTCCGGGTGGTGTAAATGGGGACATCGCCGCCCCGTCCCATGACCTTCACGGCCATGACGCAGAACTGAGCGCGGGTCAGGGTGCCAGAGGGGGAGAAGGTGTTCCCGCCGGAGCCGGAGACCACGCCCATCAGGCGCAGCACGTCGGCATTGACGGCAGTGCGGCCGTCATGGATGTCGCTGAAGGAGGAGGTCGCCGAGGCGGGGAGAACCGCCAGGGACGCCAGGGTGGCGCACAGCACCAGCGACGCGATGAGACGTTTGAATTTCATGTGTACAATCACTCCTTATTCTGCCCGCAGGGCCACCACCGGCTGCAGACCGGAGGCCTTAATGGCGGGGTACATACCAAAGATGACGCCCAGGATCACGGAGAAGAGGAAGGCACCGATGGTAATGGCAGGGCTTGGAAGCAGGGCAGTTTCTGAAATCTTCATCACCTTTCCGGCTATCATGGTGCCCACATAGCCAAGACCGATGCCCAGAATGCCGCCGATGCTGCAAATCACGGAGGCCTCGATCAAAAACTGAGTGATGATGCTCTTGCGCTCTGCGCCGATGGCCTTGCGGATGCCGATTTCCCGGGTGCGCTCAGTGACAGTGACCAGCATGATGTTCATAATGCCGATACCGCCTACCAGCAGAGAGATACCGGCAATGGCGCCCAGCACAAGGGACTGCATCAGGTTGGCGCTCTTCATGTCCTCCTGGAAGCTGTTGTCGCTGCCCACCCGATAGTAGCCGTACTGGGAATTGCCGTTCTCATCCTTGGGGAACATGCCGGACAGGAAGGCGTCCAGCTGCGTCATGGCGCTGGTGGTGGCCTCGACGCTCTTGGCCTTGACCACATAGCTTTCGATGTTCTGGCCTGGGTTCATGGAATCATTGAAGGTGTAGGGGAGAACAAAGAGGTTATCCATCTCCGGCGAGTACTCAATGTTCATGGAGTTGTACCAGCCGACCACCAGGAAGGGCTGGCCGTTGATGCTGATGTACTCATTGACCGGGTCGGTGAAGCCGAAGAGCTCCTGCTTGGCCCCTGAGCCCAGGACACACACCGGGTTTTTCTTTGAAATGTCCAGATAGGACATCTCCCGCCCGCCGGCCAGGGTGTAGTTGTTGCAGATGCCATACTGTTCAGAGCCCAGTTTGACGTGCATCTGCTTGGCCCACATGTTTTCCATCGCCTCGAAGTCCATTCCCGTCATGCTGCTGTTGTCATCGTTTACGGTAATGGTTTTGGCGCCATACTGAATGGTGATTTTTTGGCCGTAAATCTCCGCATCCGGCGTAATGCCGTCGATCAGATCGCTGAGGGACAGGCAGTAGTCGTACAGCTTCTGGGAGGTCTCGCCGGTGGCGTCGTCCCAGGCGGCGGCCTGGACAGTGATCTTGTTGTTGCCCATTTTTTCGAAGAATTCCATATTCTTCTTATTCTGGCCCTGGACCACAGACACCATGATGACCACACTGGCCACGCCGATGATAATGCCCAGCATGGTGAGGAAGGAGCGCATTTTCTTCATATAGATGGACTTGAACGCCAGTTTGAAGGACTGCCAGATGGTCATTCCCAATCCACCTCCTGATCATAGTCGGCGATCACCTTTCCGTCAGACAGACGGACCACCCGGCGGGCGGTGGCGGCGATGCCGTCATCATGGGTAATGAGCAGGACTGTGGTCCCCTCGCGGTAGAGCTCCCGCAGGATCTCCAGGACGTGGTGACCGGTCCTGGAGTCCAGCGCGCCGGTGGGCTCATCTGCCATGATGATAGGGGGGCGGGTGGCGATGGCTCTGGCGATGGCCACCCGCTGCTGCTGTCCGCCGGACATTTCGCTGGGGCGGTGGTGGGCACGGCCGTCCATGCCCACCCGACGCAGGGCCTCCATGGCGATATCCTCCCGATTCCAGACGGAGACACCCTGGTAGATGAGGGGCAGGGTCACATTTTCCAAAGCGTCCAGCTCCTGGATCAGGTTATAGCCCTGAAAGATGAAGCCGATCTCCTTGTTCCGGATGTGGGCCAGCTGTTTGTCGCTCATGGTGGTGACGTCAGCGCCGTTCAGGTGATACTCCCCATAAGTGGGAATATCCAGACAGCCCAGCACATTCATCATGGTGGACTTACCGGAACCGGACTGGCCGACGATGGCCACGAACTCGCCCCGGTCGATCTGGAGCGAGACCCCGTTCAAGGCGCGGACCTCACTTTCCTTGCCCTCATTATAAATTTTATAAATGTTTCGGATATCAATGAGCATGGCATACTCCTTATCAGCTGCCGGAGCTTTCCGTCACGACGTAATTGACAAAGACAATGTCGCCCTCCTCCAGGCCGGAGACGATCTCTACGTTCTGGGGATCGGAGAGGCCGATCTCCACGATGGTGGGATAGAAGCCATCCGCCTCGCTGGGGAAGCGCCGCTCCTGGCCCTTCTCAAAGGTGGGAAGCTCCAGCTCAGGCAGGTCCTCGGGGCGGCTGTCCCGCTGGACAAAGACAACGGCCTGACGGTTGCCCTCGGCATCGACAAAATACTGAATGCTGGTGGTGGGGACGGTGATGCAGTCCAAGGACTCCTTGGTGACGAAGGAGTAGTTCAGGCTGGCACCGCCAAACAGAGAGCCGCTGGCATTGTCCACTTCCAGGGTGACAGGGAAACCGGAGGGGCCCATGCCCATTCCCATGCCCATACCCTGGCCCTGACCCTGCTGGGCGCCGCTCATATCAATGTTGGTGACAGTTCCAATGTAGGTGTTGCCGTCCCAATCGCGCAGCTCCACAGTGCTGTCGGGCTTGATAAAGGAGATGTTCTGGTCATTGACCTGGATGACCACCTTCATCTTGGCGTTGTCGGAGATGGTGATGACGGTCACAGGCTCGCCGTTTTTGATCTCCAGATTCTCTCCGGCAACCAGCTTGCAGGACATGACGGTGCCGTCAATGGGGGAGACGGCGTTGAACTTCTGGAGCTCCTTCAGAGCCTCGTCCAGCGCCTTCTGCTTTTCCTCGATGGTGGCGGCCAGATCGGTGGCGCCCAGACTGAGCAGAGTCTCACCCTGGGAGATCTTGGAGTAATTGTGGAGATTTCCGATTCCAACCACGGGACCGGCGGCCTCGGCAGTGATGAGGCGCTCCTCATAGTACTCTGTCTTGCCGTTCTCGTAGGGATAGATGTCTGTGCCGTCGGCAGCGGTGAGGGTGGCGGAGGCGTTCATGCCGGCAGTCAGGGTGCCGGGATTTTTAAAGGTAATGACCGCCTCAAAGTGATCGGCTCCCTCAGGGGAGATAAAGCTGACCTTGTGGATCTGCTCCACCGTGCCGTCGAACACACCCATGACGGCGGGGATGGACACGCTGACGTGCTGACCGACCTGGATGTTTTTCTCATAGGCGTAGCTGAAATAGAGGGAGAGCTTCAGCTTCTGGTCGTTGACCAGCTTTGCCACCTCGGTGCCGGGGGATACCACTTGTCCGACCTGAAAATCCTTCACATCAATCAGCTTTCCGCTGAAGGGCGCCTGGACAGACAGCTTATCCTGCTTGGCCAGCTCCTCATTAAGCGCCTTCTGGGCTTCGGCCACGGCGTCCTCTGCGGCCTGGCTGAAAATGGTGTAGAGGGGCTGACCGGCGGTGACCATATCGCCTACGTTGACATAGACGTCCTTGACCTGCACAGTACCGCTCAGGTTCAGGGAGATGGCCTCCTGCTTGCTGGGATTGGCTGTACCGCGGCCCGATACACGGCTTTGGATAGAGCCGATCTGGGCGGGAACGGAATTGATCTCGCCAGGCCCATCGTCAGAGTTTAAAAAACGATGGAGGGCGAAGCCGCCCACACCCAGCAGAATGGCGACTGCGCCAAGGGCAATGAGCTGCCTGGTCATTTTCTTCTTGTTTTTTGGCTTTTGTTTTGGCGGAGTGGGGATGGGGGGGACATCAGGGAC
>JAHHSD010000014.1 GCA_020025425.1 Oscillospiraceae bacterium | reverse complement strand
GGCGATGGACTCCCGCTGCACCGGCGGGGGACAGGACCAGAGGGCCTGCATGACCTCCAGCTCGGCGTCGGGCAGACGGCGGATGGTTTCTGACATCAGGATCACTCCTCTACACTTGTAGTCTAATATTATTCTACAAGCGTAAAATTAAAATGTCAAGAGGAAAACAGAAAAACGCGGAGCAGCACAGACTGCTCCGCGTTTTCTCAGCCCGGACGCTTGCCGGGCTCGTGCATGCGCTGGAGGGTGTCCTCCGTGCCCCGGCCAATGTCCCTGGCACCGTCAGCCACGTCCCGGCCAATGTCCCTGGCACCGTCGGCCACGTCTTTGCCAATATCCTTGGCGCCATCTGCAATGTCTTTGCCCAAGTCCTTGGTATCATCGACAATGTCCTTGCCCAGGTCCTTGGTCCCGTCCGCCACGTCCTTGCCCAGATCCTTGGCATCCCGGGCGATCTGGGTCTCTCTGCCGGGATAGACCCGGCCGTCGGGGTAGGCCCGATAGCGGCCGTTGTGCATCATCTGCTGATTTCCGCTTCTGGTCATCCCGGGGTCGTTCATTGAGGATTTGGGCGTGGCAGTGCCGCAGGCGGTCAAAGAACCGGCCAG
The DNA here is from genome assembly GCA_020025425.1 of Oscillospiraceae bacterium. Taxonomy (GTDB): domain Bacteria; phylum Bacillota; class Clostridia; order Oscillospirales; family Oscillospiraceae; genus Lawsonibacter. The sequence goes on along the minus strand of JAHHSD010000014.1, from coordinate 39,341 downwards.
CACCATAGCCGCACAGGCGGCGATCATCGTACGATTCATAGCGTGATCCTCCTTGTTTTCGGTGGAGGTTCCATCCACGCAGTAGTATGTGCAGTATTTTGGTCATTATCGTTGAGGAAAGGGAAAAAGACAAAAGTTTTCCACAAAATTCTGCTGTGATGTGCAAAGCCCGGGGCAGAGAGATTCCTTCAAACATAAAACAGCAGGCGGAGAAAAAGAAAGCGGGCAGAGCCTAATGGCTCTGCCCGCTGCTTGTGTTTGAGAAGTTAGTCCTCCTCGTCGGCGTCCACGGTGTCATCGCTGAGATCCAGAGCGAACTTGGTCTCGCAGTTGGGACAGGTGACCACGCCCTCAGCCAGGGCCTCATCGTCGATCACCAGGGGCTCCTCACAGTTGGGGCACTCCACCTCAAAAAAGTCCTCGTCCTCGTCGTCCTCGTCCTCCTCGTCGTCAAAGACAACGTTTTCCACGTCGGACAGATCGTCAGAGAGGGCGTCGATCTCCTCCCCCAGGGCCAGGGAGTTCTCCTCCAGGTCCTCGATGGACAGGCCGATCTCCTCCAGAATACCGATCATCACGGAGATCAGCTTGCCCTCCTTAGATTTCTGGGTATCCAGGTCCAGGCCCTCAGCCAGGCCCTTCAGATAAGCAACTTTCTCGGAAATAGTCATGGTTTTGTCCCTTTCTGAGGCTGTGCCTCACAGATGCTTTTCAGGTTGTGCGCTGTGGATGAAGGCTCAGACAATTAGCCCTTGCAGCGCTCCAGATACTCGCCGGTGCGGGTATCGATCTTGATCTTGTCGCCGGGGTTGATGAACAGGGGGACCTTGATCTCGGTGCCGGTCTCCAGAGTGGCGGGCTTGGTCACGTTGGTGGCGGTGTCGCCCTTGAAGCCGGGATCGGTCTCGGTGACCTCCAGCTCCACGAAGTTGGGGGCCTCGACGCCAAACACGCTGCCCTTGTAGGACATAACCTTACAGGTCATGTTCTCCTTGACGAAGCGGAAGGGGTCGCCCAGCAGATTCTTGCTGATAGGCAGCATGTCGTAGGTCTCCATGTCCATGAAGTAGTAGAGATCGCCGTCGTTGTAGCTGTACTCCATGTCCTTGCGCTCCACGAAAGCCTGCTCGAACTTGGCGGTGGGGTTGAAGGAGGTCTCGGTCACGCCGCCGGTGATGATGTTCTTCATCTTGGTGCGGACGAAAGCGGCACCCTTGCCGGGCTTGACGTGCTGGAACTCGACGACCTGCATGACCTTACCGTCCATCTCAAAGGTCACGCCGTTGCGGAAATCGCTGGCGGAAATCATTGCCATAGGAATCATCCTCCAAATGTTATATTAAGCTAATTTATTTTACCCTAAAATCCGAAAATTTGCAAGAGCTTTCAGGGAAAAGAGCATCTAAAATTAGATTATAGCACGATCAGGTGCTTGGGAGAGGCGGTGATGTCCTCGCAGCCGTCCCCGTGGAGGATCAGCAGGTCCTCGATGCGCACGCCGAACCGGCCGGGCAGATAGATCCCGGGCTCGGCGGAGATGACGGCCCCGTCGGGGAGGAGGGTGTCCACGGTGGCGGCGGCGCAGGGCTGCTCGTGGATCTCCAGGCCCAGGGAGTGGCCGAAGCTGTGGGAGAAGTAGGGGCCGTAGCCCGCCTTCTCAATGACGGCCCGGGCGGCGGCGTCCACCTCTCTGCCGGCCACGCCGGGGCGGGCGGCGGCGATTCCGGCCTGCTGGGCCTGGAGGACGATGTCATAGACCTGCTCCATCTCCTGGGTGGGCTGGCCCAGGGCCACGGTCCGGGTCATGTCGGAGCAGTAGCCGTTCCACATGCAGCCGAAGTCCATGGTGATGAACATGCCGGCCTCCAGGGTGGTCTGGCCGGGGACCGCGTGGGGCTTGGAGCCGTTGGGGCCTGCGGCCACAATGGGGTCGAAGGAAACCCGCTCACCGCCCCGGCGGAGCATCTCGTAGACTAGACGGGCGGCCACCTCCTGCTCGGTAAGGCCGGGCCGGATGAAATTCAGCACCTCTTTAAAGGCGAGATCGGTGATTTTCTGGGCCTGACGGATGGCGTGGAGCTCCTCGGGGTCCTTGCTGGCCCGCAGACCACTGAGCAGTCCCTGGGCGGGGACCAGCTGGCAGGGCAGGGCCTTCTGATAGCGCTCCAGGGCGTCCACGCTCAGATATCCGCTCTCAAAGCCCACCTTCTCCAGGCGATTGGCCCGGATGAAGTCGCCGGCCAGAGCCAGGTGGCCCCGGCTGGGGGAGATCAGGGCGATGGCTGCCCCGCTGATCTGGGTCCGGGCGGCTTCGATGTAGCGGCCGTCGGTGGAGTAGTGGACCCCGCTGCGGGAGACCAGCAGCAGGCCCTCGCCGTGGAAGCCGATGGCGTAGCGCTCCCCGGGGGCGCTGGCAATGAGCATGGCGTCCAGGCCGTATTCGGGCAGCTTTTGGGCGATTTCGGTTAAATGGTTCATGGTAAATTCTCCTTTTCCAGTGGCATCGGATATACGGAAGGTGAACAGAGAGGAGACGCTGCACAGCGCCCCGCTCAGGGCAGGCAGCTCCGGTAGATCTGCTTCATGGTTTTGGCGTCCTCGGCCTGGGTGCCGGCGCTCTCACAGATGAAGGTGGGGGACCAGCCCCGGCGGGCCACCTCGGCGGCCAGGGGGGACCAGTCGGGGCCGAAGCCGCCGTCGTCCCGGAAGGTGCGGTGGCACTTCTCGCCCCCCTTGGGGGTGAACTCAATGTGGGAGAAGTGGCTGTGGAACCGGGCGGCCCGGTCAGACCCCAGCACCTCCTCCACCCGGTCCAGCATTCTAGCGCAGGCCTCCGGGCCCTCCAGCTCGCCCAGGGTGCGGGCGTACAGGTGGCCGAAGTCGATGCAGGGGATGAGCCGCTCATCCAGGGTACACAGCTCCAGGACCTCGTCCAGGTCCCCCAGCTGATTGATTTTGCCCATGGTTTCGGGGCACAGGGTGATGTGGCCGAAGCCCTGGTCGTCACAGGCGGCCACAACCTCTTGGAGGGAGCGCAGGGCGATCTCCTGGGCCTCCTGCCGGGTCCGCTTCATCAGGGCCCCGGAGTGGATGACCACCCGCTCCGCCCCCATCCAGCTGGCGGCCAGACAGGCGGAGGTGATATAGCCGATGGTTTTTTGCAGACTGTCCGGGTCGGGGTTGGCCAGGTTGATAAAGTAAGGGGCGTGGAGGGAGAGGGAAATCCCGGCGTTCCGGGCGTTCTCCCCCAGCTTCCGGGCGGTGTCCTCGCCCACGTGGACCCCCTTGCCGCACTGATATTCGTAGCAGTCCAGGCCCTGGTCCTTTACCCACTGAGGGGCGGCCAGGGAGGACTTGTATTTTTGGGAAAAGCTGTCGGAATTGCCCGCAGGGCCGAATTTAGCGCTCATAGGAAGGGCCTCCTTTTTCCCAGCAGACGGAAGGGGGTCTCGCCCCAGTAGCGCAGGTAGCGCCCCGGGTTGCCCGCCAGGCGGATGGGCCGGATCAGCAGGGGGACCACACCGGCATTGTTGGCACCCAGCACGTCGGTGAAGATCTGGTCGCCTACCATGACGGTCTGGGCGGGGGTGCAGCCCATGCGCTCCATGGCCCGCAGATAGCCCGCCCGCTTGGGCTTGCCGGAGTGGCCCTGGTAGGGCAGCCCCAGCGCCTCGGCAAAGCGCTGGGCCCGGCCGGGCTTGCGGCTGTTGGAGAGGACAAAGAGCTGGATCTTGTGGGCGGCCAGGCCATCCATCCAGGCCTTGACCTGGGGAGAGGGCTCCAGCGCACCATAGGGGACCAGGGTGTTGTCCAGGTCGGCCAGCACCAGCTTGATGCCCCGGAGGGACAGGTCGTCGGGGTCCAGGGCAGCGACGGAGGGATAGACCCCCCTGGGAATGAGAGAAAAGGACAAAATGGAAGTCCTCCTTGTATCAGTTCTAAAAATGACTTGGGCCCAATAGTATGGAGAGGAAATACCGGGCCAAGGATGCCCACAGTATAACATTGATTGAAAATTTGGACAAGGGGGAGCCTGACATGAGTTTTAAACCGCTGATCCTGGTGACGCCGCCGGAGCGGCTGCGGCAGGTCCAGGGGCTGCAGGTGACAGTGGGCCATCGGGCCTATCGGATCGGAAGGGGGCCCCACCTGTTCCGGGCCGGAGCGCCCATGGCGGTGCGGGGCGGAATGATGGTTGTGGATGAGCGGGGATTTGACGGCCGGGGACAGCCCGGGGCCCTGTGCGAGGAGGTGCTGCGGGAGTGTGCGGCCCGGGGGTTCCAGGGGGTGGTGTGCGATTTCCGGGGCCAGGCCATCCCGCTGCTCCAGCGGGTCCTGGGACAGCTGGGGGAGCGTATGAGCCGCCGGGGCCTGCGGCTCTATGTGCCGGAGTCCTACGGCGGGGCCGTACCACAGGCCCAGGTGCTCATCCCCACCGCCCTGTCCGGGGGCTCGCTCCAGAGTCGGCTGGAGGAGGCCGCCAGGCACTGGGGGACCCAGCGGCTGACGCTGGCGATCCAGCGGACGGCGGAGGACTTCTCGCTGCCCTCGCCCAACGGCTGCGGGCGTCCGCTGGACCGTGAGACGCTGGAGCGGGAGATCCGGGAGCGCCAGCCCTCTGTTTTTTTCTCCCACGAGCTGTGCGCCCGATATTTTACCTATATGGACCGGGGGAGCGGGGCCCACTTTGTCCTCTTTGATGACGGGGACACCATCCGGAAAAAGCTCCAGCTGGCCCGTGGGCTGGGGGTGGAGGAGGCTGTGGCCGATTTCGAGGAGCTGGAGGACCTGCTGGACCAGCTGGAGCTGGGGAAAAAATAATAAGACAATACCCGCTGGACCAGTCCAGCGGGTATTGTTCATTCCAGCCATATGGAGGGGCGTCAGTCCTGGACCAGGGCCACCAGGGCGCTGGCGCCGATGCGGTCGGCTCCTGCATCCAGCATGGCCTGGGCCTGCTCGAAGGTGCGGATGCCGCCTGCGGCTTTGATGCGGATATTGGGGGCGAGCTGCTCACGGAAGAGCTTGACATCCTCCACGGCGGCTCCGCCGGTGGAGAAGCCGGTGGAGGTCTTGATGAAGTCGGCTCCGGACATGGAGACGATGCGGCACAGGGCGATCTTCTCCTTCTCGGTGAGCAGACAGGCCTCCACAATGACCTTCAGGATGCGGCCCTTGCAGGAGTCGTGGACCCCCTTGATCTCCTGGAGGACACCCTCCCAGTCGCCGGCCTTGACCAGCCCCAGATTGACCACCATGTCGATCTCGTCCGCGCCGTTGCGGATGGCGTCCTCGGCCTCGAAAATCTTGACCTCGGGGGTGGAGTAGCCGTTGGGGAAGCCGATGACGGTGCAGATCTTCAGCTTGGTGCCTACATAGTCGGCCGCACGCTTGACATATCGGGGCGGGATACAGATGCTGGCGGTTTCATAGTGCAGTCCTTCATCGCAGATGACCTTGACCTGGTCCCAGGTTGCGGTGGGGGTCAGAAGGGTGTGGTCAACGCGGTGCAGGATTTCTCTTTGATTCATGGGTATTCCTCCCTTAATAAAGGCGGGGATGGCCCCGCGGCAAAAGTCTACCCTCATTTTACTCTTTTGATGCACTGATGTCCAGAGTAAGAGCAAGAAAAATCGGGCCGACAGGGCGGACAGAGCCAAAGTTTCAGGAAGAACGCACTCAGGACCGCCTTTCCCGCCGGTGGGGAGAGAAAGAAAATTTTTCAGGCAACGGAAATCGGGCCGCAGACACTGTCTGCGGCCCGATGGGGGAGTGAAAATGTACTTACAGGCAGGCCTTCAGGGCGTCCACCCGGTCAGTCTTTTCCCAGCTCAGGTCCAGATCCTCCCGGCCGAAGTGGCCGTAAGCGGCAGTCTGGCGGTAGATGGGGCGGCGCAGGTCCAGATCGCGGATGATGGCAGCGGGGCGCAGGTCGAAGGTCTTGTTCACGGCCTCCTCCAGCTTCTCGTCGGCCACAACGCCGGTGCCGAAGGTGTCCACACGGACGGAGACGGGCTGGGCCACGCCGATGGCGTAGGCCAGCTGGACCTGGCAGCGCTTGGCCAGACCGGCGGCCACCACGTTCTTGGCCACATAGCGGGCGGCATAGGCCGCGGAGCGGTCCACCTTGGTGGGGTCCTTGCCGGAGAAGGCGCCGCCGCCGTGGGGGGCGCTGCCGCCGTAGGTGTCCACGATGATCTTGCGGCCGGTGAGGCCGGAGTCGCCCTGGGGACCGCCCACCACGAAGCGGCCGGTGGGATTGACGTAGATCTTGGTATCGTCGTCAATGAGCTGGGCGGGGAGGATGGGCTTGATGACCAGCTCGATCATGTCCCTGCGGATCTGGTCCAGCTCCACCTCGGGGCCGTGCTGGGTGGAGACCACCACGGCGTCCACCCGCTTGGGGTTGTTGTTCTCGTCATACTCGATGGTGACCTGGGTCTTGCCGTCGGGGCGCAGGTAGTCCACCTTGCCCTCCTTGCGCACCCGGGTCAGCTGCATGGCCAGCTTCTGGGCCAGAGAGATGGGCAGGGGCATCAGCTCGGGGGTCTCGTCGCAGGCGTAGCCGAACATCATGCCCTGGTCGCCAGCGCCGTTGTCCAGGCCGTCGTCCTGGGTGCCCTCCTTGGCCTCCAGGCACTTGTCCACGCCCATGGCGATGTCGGGGGACTGCTCGTCAATGGAGGTGAGGACGGCGCAGGTGTCGCAGTCGAAGCCGAACTTGGCCCGGTCGTAGCCGATGTCACGGACCACCTCACGGGCCACCCGGGGGATATCCACATAGCAGTTGGTAGTGATCTCGCCCATGATGTGGATAAGGCCGGTGGTCACAGCGGTCTCGCAGGCCACGCGGGACATAGGGTCCTGGGCCAGCATGGCATCCAGAACGGCGTCGGAGATCTGGTCGCAGATCTTATCGGGGTGTCCTTCGGTGACGGACTCAGAGGTAAAAAGTCTTTTTGCCATAATAAATCATCCTTTCTGATCATTGCGGGGGTTGAAAAAACGCTCCGCCGTCGGCGGAGCGTTTGGAGTTGATACACCCTCATCTTTCGATACACCACCGCCGGATTTAGCACCTTGCTGAAAAGCAGGTTGCCGGGCTTCATCGGGCCGTTCCCTCCACCACTCTTGATAAGGCTATTTAATTTACAGGTCAGATTATATCAGTTTTTGTCAGTTTGTCAACGTATTTTCTGTACTAACCGGGGGAATTGTCAAAGATATATGCTTTTTCCCCAAGAATACGGAATTTTTGGGCAAATGATTCAGCGGGCCAGCCGGTAGACGGCCTTGATGTCCTCGGCCTTGAGCACCTTGAAGGAGCCGATGTCCCGCTTGCCGTAGAAGGTGCACTTCCAGGTCAGCTCGTCGATCTGCTCGTCGGTCAGGTCCACGCCCAGCTCGTGGATGTTGGTGGGCATGTGGATGGAGCGCAGGAAATCCTCAAAGGCGGCGATGCCGGCCAGCGCGGTCTTGGTGTCATCCCCCTGGTCGGCCACACCCATGACGTTCCGGGCGAAGCGGGCAAAGCGGGCGGGGGCGGCGTCCATGACATACCGGGACCAGGCCCCCCACACGGCGGCCAGACCGGCCCCATGGGTCACGTCGAACATGCCGCTCAGCTCGTGCTCCAGCTGGTGGCAGGACCAGTCGCCCACCCGTCCCTCACCGCCGCGGCCGCAGCCGGTGAGACCGTTGTGGGACAGGCTGCCGGCCCACATGATGGCTGCCCGGGCCTCGTAGTCGTCCGGCTTGCGGACGGCCCGGGGGGCGGCGTCCAGAACGGTGCGCAGCAGGCCCTCGGCCATGGAGTCGGTGGGCTCCACCGTCTCGGGGCCGGAGAAGTAGCGCTCGATGGTGTGGGAGAGGATATCCACACAGCCCGAGGCGGTCTGATAGGCGGGGAGGGAGTAGGTGAGCTCGGGATTCATCACGGCGAAGCGGGGGCGGCACAGATCGGAGTTGCAGCCCCGCTTCTCCCAGCTCTCCTCGTTGGTGATGACGCTGGAGTTGCTCATCTCGCTGCCGGCGGCGGAGATGGTCAGCACGCAGCCCACGGGCAGGCAGGCGGCGGGCTTGGCCTTGCCGGAGTAGAAGTCCCACACGTCGCCCTGGTAGCCGGTGCCGTAGCCGATGGCCTTGGAGGAGTCGATGACGCTGCCGCCGCCCACGGCCAGCAGGAAGTCCACGCCCTCCCGGCGGGCCAGCTCGATACCCTCCCGGACCTTGGAGAGACGGGGGTTGGGGACCACGCCGCCCAGCTCCACATGGGGGAGCCCGGCCTGGTCCAGGGCGGTCAGCACCCGATCCAGAAGGCCGCTGGCCTTGGCGCTTCTGCCGCCGAAGTGGACCAGCACCTTGGTGCCGCCCTGGGCGCGGATCAGCTCGCCCACCTGGGACTCGGTGCCCTTGCCGAACACCACGCGGGTGGGGGTATAGGATTCAAAATTGACCATAATAAAAGACTCCTTTCTCAACGGAAGCGGGAGGCTCAGGCCTCCCAGCCGGACAGATATTTTTTCTGATCCTCGGTGAGGGTGTCGATGGCCAGACCCATGGCGGCCAGCTTCACCCGGCCGATCTGGTCGTCGATCTCATTGGGGACGTTGTAGACCTTTTTCTCAAGCTCCTTCTGGTGCTTGACCAGCCACTCCAGGGAGAGAGCCTGGACGGCGAAGGACATGTCCATGATCTCGGCGGGGTGGCCGTTGCCGGCGGCCAGATTGACCAGGCGGCCGTCAGCCAGCACATTGAGGATGCGGCCGTCGGAGAGGCGGAAGCCCTCGATGCCCTCCCGGCGGGGGAAGCGCTCGTCCGCCATGGCGCCCAGGGCGGCCACGTCCACCTCGCAGTCGAAGTGGCCGGAGTTGCAGAGGATGGCGTTATTTTTCATCACTTTGAAGTGGCGCTCCACGATCACGTCCTTGCAGCCGGTGGCGGTGACGAAGATGTCGCCGTACCTGGCGGCCTCGTCCATGGGCATGACCCGGAAGTTCTCCATGGTGGCCTCCAGCGCCTTGAAGGGGTCCACCTCGGTGACGATCACGTCGGCACCCATGCCCTTGGCCCGCATGGCGATGCCCTTGCCGCACCAGCCGTAGCCGGCCACCACCACGGTCTTGCCCGCCACCATCAGGTTGGTGGTGTGCATGATGGCGTCCCAGGAGGACTGGCCGGTGCCGTACTTGTTGTCGTAGTAGTGCTTGGCCTTGGCGTCGTTGACGGCCATCATGGCGCAGGGCAGGATGCCCTCCCGCTCACGGGCGTAGAGGCGGTGGATGCCGGTGGTGGTCTCCTCACAGCCGCCGATGAGCCGGTCGCCGTACTGGGCACACCTGCCGCCCAGCAGGTTGATGAGGTCGCCGCCGTCGTCCACGATCAGGTGGGGACGGCACTTCAGAGTCTCCTCCAGCAGGCGCTCGTACTCCGCCATATCCACACCGTGGACGCCGTAGGTGTCCACGCCCAGGTCGGCCATGGCGGCGGCCACGTCGTCCTGGGTGGACAGGGGGTTGCAGCCGGTGAGGTGGACGTTGGCTCCCCCCTCCCGCAGCACCAGGCCCAGGTTGGCGGTCTTGGCCTCCAGGTGGACGGAGACGGCGATGGTCAGACCGGCAAAGGGCTTTTCACGGCGGAAACGCTCCTCGATGCCGCTCAGGGCGGGCATGAAATCCCGCACCCACTGGATCTTCTGGCGGCCGGAGGGGGCCAGGGACAGATCTTTCACGATACTCATAGATGAAATTCCTTTCTGTGCAAAATGCCCGCAGGGGGCCTGTGATTCCTTGAGACTACTTTACGATGTTTTTCAAAAAAATTCAATGGGAGGAATCAATTTTTGCACAGGCGGGGGAAAATTGTTCACACTTTTGTAATAGACATTCCCTTTCAAAGCGGGTACAATGATATACTGCGTGAGAACGACAAAACAAAGAAATGGAGGGCTGTCCATGAGAGGCATTTCTCGCGGACTGGACCGTTTTTGCTATAACCACCCCAACTTTGGGATACCCAACCTGATGAAGTACATCGTCTTTGGCAATGTGGCGGTGTTTCTGCTGGATATGTTCAGCCAGGGCACCTTCTCCCAGATCATCGGCTTTTACCCGGCCATGATCATGAAGGGCCAGCTGTGGCGGCTGATCACCTTTGTGTTCGTGCCCCTGAATTTCAGCCCCATCTGGTTCGTCCTGTCCACCATGCTGTACTACTTCCTGGGCAATACCCTGGAGCGGCAGTGGGGGTCCACCCGATTCACCGTGTTCTACGCCCTGGGCGTGGTCCTGAACATTATTGTGGGCATGGTGCTGTATTTCGCCCTGGGAGAGCCCCGCTACGTCCAGACGGCCAACATGTACTACGTCAATATGTCCATGTTCTTCGCCTTCGCCACCCTCTACCCCAACACCCAGTTCATGGTCTACTTCATCATCCCTGTGAAGGCCAAGTGGCTGGCCTGGATCGACGCCGGCCTGTTCCTCATCGACATTGTGGGCTACCTGAGAAGCGGAGCCCCGGTGCTGGCCGCCCTGCCTGTGATGGGCCTGCTCAACTACCTGATTTTCTTCTGGGACGATCTGATGGAGCTGCTCCACTGGGGCGGTCAGCGGGCGGCCCGGAGGGTCAATCCCCAGACCATCAACTTCAAAAAGGCCCAGAAGGAGGTCCAGGCCCGCAAGGGTTATATCCACAAGTGCGCCGTGTGCGGCATCACCGATGCGGACGACCCCAACATGGAGTTCCGCTACTGCTCCAAGTGCAACGGCTATTACTGCTACTGCATGAAGCACATCAACGACCATGTCCATGTGAAATAAAGAAATGCCGCTGTCCCGGAGGAGACAGCGGCATTTTTTATCCCTTCCGGCCGGCCCCGTCCGGGCCGAACCAGGTGATGAGCAGGTCCACACAGGCCCCGTAGGAGGCGATGCCCAGGGGCTGGTCATTGCTTTTCAGAAAGGCGTCATAGGTCTGGGCGGCCGCCGCATCCACCGGGGAGCTCAGGGCGGCCCAGTAGTCCCGGTTGTCCTGCCAGTCCTGACGAAGCTCCGGCGTAAAGGACAGCCGGACCACCTCCTCCCAGGCCTGGGGACTGACGGCGTGCAGGGCGTTGGACAGCTCGATGAGCCCCATCAGATAGCCGGAGTACTGAAAGACCACGTCATCGCTGGTGACCGCGGCGGCAATGCCCACAAAGTTGGCCTCCAGCTCGGAGGCCACCATCCGCTGGTGGCTCATCTCGTGGGCCAGGACGGCGGGGCGCAGACAGGCGGGGGCGTCCACGTTCACATTGGCCTCCCCGGTGAAGGGGAAGTAGACCCCAGTGAAGCCGAAGATGCTCTGGACCCGGGAGAAAAACAGGGGCTTGGCCGGGACGCTGTCCATGGCCAGGCAGGGGAAGTCCCGGACCAGGTTGTCGTAGACCCGGACGCCCCGGCGGAAATAGTCCCGCTGGTCCTCGGCAAAATGGCCCTGGTCGTCCCGGGCCACCTGGTCGGACAGGCGGGCAGCGTTTTGGGCGAACCAGAGGGTGGTGTCCAGCAGCTCCTGGGGGGCGTGGGGGCGGAGCTCCAGGCCGCTGCGCCGGGTAAAGGAGGAGGCGTAGTAGGCCGGGTTCCACATCCAGCACAGGGCGCACCACAGCCACAGCCCCACGGATACCAGGGCCAGCAGCCGCCGCAGAAAGGCCAAACCCTCCCGGCGGCGGATCAGCAGGACCGCCGCCCGGACCAGACAGACCACCACCCCCACAATGGCCAGGACCACCAGGGTCTCGGCGGCGGACCAGGGGAGAAGGGCCCAGAACCGGCCCAGGGCCTGCTCCACGGGGGCCATCACCCCAAAGACCCAGCGGTCCATCAGGGCCTGATCTCCCCGCAGCAGCAGGAACAGGCCCATCAGGACCAGGGGCAGGACCAGAGCGGCGCCCCACCGGAGACAGGATTTTTTGCATACCTTCACGTCCATGTCCTCCTCACTCCATCAGAATCACCGGCCCCTGGGTCCACTCCCGCCCGGGGACGGGGATGGGGTCCAGACACAGGTCGTACAGATCGGTACACCGGGCCTCCAGCTGGAAGAGCTGCCGGCCGGGGCCGTCCAGGGCCCTGGCGTGGGCGGGCTTGGTCAGAACGGGCAGGGAGGCCCGGTCCTTCATCTCCCGCAGCAGGTCCCGGCCCCGGGGGCCAAAGCCCAGCACCCGCAGATAGGGGGGCGTGTCCGGGCGGTGGTCCGCAGTCAGCCCCAGAAAGGCCCACAGCACCAGCCGGCGCAGCCGGGCGTGGGTGTAGCGCTTGGTCTTGGCCAGCTCATAAAACTGTTCCAGGGAGACGGCCTGTCTGCCCGCCCGCTCCAGGCGCTGGGGCAGACCCTCGGCCGCCCCGCTGTCGGGGAGGGCGGCCCAGTCCCCGGCCGTCATGGTGCGCAGCCTGGCCAGCATGGCCCGCTCCACCCGGTCCAGCCGGGAGAGGGAGACTTTTTCCAGCACCCCCTGTCCCCCGGAGACCAGATAGGGGGCGGCCGAGGCCCGGTCCCCGGCGCGCAGATCCCGGCGCAGGCGGGTGGCGGAGACGAACCGGTTCTCCTCCAGGGTGTTGTGGGCCGAGCCCTCCCGGCGTATGGTCATGGGCCGGATGGGGCTGTGCAGGGCGGACAGGGCCCGGAGATATTCCACCCCCAGGTTGTTGTTGGGGGTGGCCAGCAGCCGGGCGGGCTCCTCCCCCAGCAGGGCCTGGACCACAGCCTGGCGGCAGGCGGCAAAGGGCATGCCCTCGTCAGTGAACCGCCGCAGTCCGGCCTGATAGGTTTCGCTGTTCAGGCAGTGGGCCACCTGGCGAAGGGGGGACAGCTCCCCGCACTCACTGCCAAAGCACAGGTGGTCGGTCACGCCGGTGCTGTCCAGAAGGGCCACCGCCCCCCGGGCGAAGGACTCCGCCGAGGCGGTAGCCCAGGGGGTGGGCAGCTCCAGCACCAGATCGGCGCCGCCCATCAGGGCCAGGCGGGCCCGGGTCCACTTGTCCGCCAGGGCGCAGTCGGCCTGCTGGACCCAGTTGCCGCTCATCACGGCGATCACCCGGGCGTCGCCTCCCAGCTGGGAGCGGGTCTGGGCGATCTGGTAGCCGTGTCCGGTGTGAAACGGATTGTATTCTGCAACAATACCCACTGTGTTTATGGCCATGCGCCTCCTTTTAGAAGAAGATAATGGAAAATTTCTCGGGGTATACCACAATATTGTGGAAAAAACAGTTGTCCTGTGACAGGAAAAGCGGTATTATATTACCATAAGGCTATGCACCAGTGTAGTACAACACGCCCAAGAAGGCAATAACAACCTTTGTAAAGGAGATTGATTCCAATGAACATTTTAGTGATCAATGCCGGCAGCTCTTCCCTGAAGTACCAGCTGCTCAACCCCGAGACTGAGGAGGTCCTGGCCAAGGGACTGTGCGAGCGTATCGGCATCGATGGCAAGTTTACCTACAAGGCTCCCGGCAAGGAGAAAATCGACGCTGTGGACGTGGCTATGCCCACCCACGCTGAGGCCATCAAGGCTGTGCTGGACGCTCTGGTCGACCCCAAGAACGGTGTGATCGGCTCCATGGACGAGATCGACGCTGTGGGCCACCGCGTGGTTCACGGCGGCGAGAAGTTCGCCAAGTCCGTCCTCCTCACCGACGAGGTCATGGCCACCGTGGAGGAGTGCAACCCCCTGGCTCCTCTGCATAACCCCGCCAACATCATCGGCATCAAGGCCTGCCAGCAGCTGATGCCCAACACCCCCATGGTGGGCGTGTTCGACACCGCCTTCCACCAGACCATGCCCCCCGTGGCCTACATCTACGCTCTGCCCTATGAGTATTACAGCGAGGACAAGGTCCGCCGCTATGGCTTCCACGGCACCTCCCACAAGTATGTGGCCGGCCGTGCCGCCGCTATGCTGGGCAAGCCTCTCGAGGAGCTGAAGCTGATCTCCTGCCACCTGGGCAACGGCTCCTCCATCACCGCCATCAACGGCGGCAAGAGCGTGGACACCACCATGGGCTTCACCCCCCTGGCCGGCGTGCCCATGGGCACCCGTTCCGGCGATCTGGACGCCGGCATCCTGGAGTACCTGATGACCAAGCACAACATGGACATCAAGGAGATGCTCAACGTGCTGAACAAGAAGTCCGGCGTGCTGGGTATTTCCGGCGTGTCCTCCGACTTCCGCGACCTGGACGAGGCCGCTGAGAAGGGCAACGAGCGCGCCGCTCTGGCTGTGGAGGCCTTCGAGTACAGCGTGCGCAAGTACATCGGCGCTTATGCTGCCGCCATGGGCGGTGTGGACGCCATCATCTTCACCGCCGGTGTGGGTGAGAACTCCAAGGGCACCCGTGCCAACGTGGTCAAGGGCCTGGAGTACATGGGCATCAAGATCGACGCTGAGAAGAACAACTTCCGCGGCGAGGAGCGGGACATCTCCGCTGCTGACGCCACCGTCCGCACCCTGGTCATCCCCACCAACGAGGAGCTGATGATCGCCATGGACACCGCTGCCCTGGTGCGCGGCTGAGCCCATCGGAACACAACAAAGCGCAGACCTGTCCGCTGAGACGGGAAGCGCATTAAAAAGGAACGCCGTCAAGCAGGCTTGACGGCGTTCCTTTTGCATGCTTGGAATTTCTGGCGTCACACAGAGGGCGCTGCATCCCCCGAACTGTCAGGCGAGGAGATGGGCTCAAGCTCCTCCCGGATCCAATGCCGGCCCTCCTGGTGGAAAAACATCCGCCTGGAGGGGTTTTCCTCGTCCAGGACGTAGCCCGAGTCGGTAGCAAAGTTTTTGCTGTCCTGGAAGGCGAAAATGTATCGGTAGTAGACCGCACTGTCATAGACAGATACCAGATAGTAGTTGGTGTCCTTTTTCAGCATCACGCCCCCGTACTCCACATCCCCGATGTAGTTGAGCCGATAAATGTTGATGCAGTGCTGCACAGGGTCGCCGCAGCTCCGCAGATCTTCGTTCAGACCCTCCGCATACTGCTCTCTCGGCACGTCCTCCAGCCAGTAGTGTTTGTAGGTGTCGTAGTCCGCCTTGTCAATGTAGAAGTTGTACTGGTTGTACTCATTGACAG
This sequence comes from Oscillospiraceae bacterium, assembly GCA_020025425.1. Classification (GTDB taxonomy): domain Bacteria; phylum Bacillota; class Clostridia; order Oscillospirales; family Oscillospiraceae; genus Lawsonibacter. The sequence goes on along the minus strand of JAHHSD010000014.1, from coordinate 24,228 downwards.
ATTCGCTGCCCCAGCCGCAGCACTGTCCGGTGAATACCCAGTTGTCGGAGCCTACCTCCTCCAGCGCCAGGGCGAGGACCTGCTCATAGAGGGCGGCGTCCTCCTTGCTCATGCCGCAGGCGGCAAGAGGGAACAGGCACAGCAGAGAGAGCAGGAGAAGTGCAAGGCGGCGGATCACTCGGTTTGGTCTTGTCATAGGGGGACCCTTCCTTTCTGAGCTGTATTCTGAGCGGAAAACGGACAGCAGGGAGCGGTCAGCGCCGGCCTGCGGATGGAGGGGCGATGCGGCGGCCTCTGGGCCGGCGGCTGTGAAAGAGGGTGTTCCGATGGACCCAGAGCAGGGCGAGCAGGGTGGAGAGAACGGCCACAAGGATGGGGGTGAGCCAGCCGGAGGAGATCAGCGGGGGGAAGATGGGGCACTCCCGGAGCAGGGCCAGGATCAGCATGTGGACGATGTAGATGGGCAGGGTGAGCTCCTGTCCGCAGAATACCAGAGCCCGGGTGAGGGGGGAGCCGCCCACTCTGCGGTATTGGACCGCCCGGCCCATCAGGCCGGCCAGCAGGACCAGAGTGCCCAGGTAGAGCTCCTGGGCCCCCACCAGCCAGCCCTCCAGCAGACTGAGCAGGGCGCCGATGGGGAGAAGAAGATAGAAGGGAAAGGAGCAGGCGCGGATGTCCTGACGGCGATAGGCGGTCCAGCAGCCCAGAGCAAAGAAGGGCAGGGCGTCAAAGGGGATGCTGCGCAGCACGCCGGGGGGGACCTCCCGGTGGAGGAGGACGGAGCCCTCTCCCACAATCAGGTGGAGGGCCAGCAGAACAACGGCGGCCAGACCCAGACGGTCATAGGGCAGGAACAGCCCCCGATTGCGGTAGAAGAGGGTGAGCAGCCACCACAGCAGATAGACGCTGGCGAGGGCACCCAAAAACCACAGCTGCCAGGCGTAGGGGAAGGGGATGATCTGATAAAGCAGGAAATTTCTCCATGCGGTCAGATTGAGCAGGGGGGCCAGGCCGGCCAGCGGGTTTTTCCCCTTCTGTACAGCCAGGATGCAGCCCAGAACAACGTATGGGATACAGGCCAAGGCCAGGAGACGGAAGGTCCGCGCAGCCCGTTTGGCCAGAGCGGCAGGGGAGGCCGCCCAGCTGAAATAGCCGGCGGTCAGGAAGAACAGCGGGACGGCAAAGCGGGCCAGCACCCGGACGGCGATGCCTGCCCGGCCCGGGAGCAGGATGTGGATCAGGATGACCGCGTAGATGGCCAGACCTCGGTAAAGGTCCATGCGCTGATTTCGTTGTGTATGCCGCTGCATTGCTGCCATGATCCCGCCTCCATTCCATTGCAGCTGATCTGCTTTGATAGATTTATCCTACCATAAGCGGAGAAAAAAGTCACGGATTCCCGGAGAATAGCCAAGAAATTACAGGGCAGCGGGGAAACAGACCTGCGGAGCGCATGGCGTTCCGGCTGTATTTGGGGGAGAAAGAACAGAAAACGAGGAATCATTTGCAAAATGGAACAAAATACGCCGGGAATCGCCCTCCAAAGCCTTGCAATACCTAAGAAAACATCTTATAATGAGAGCGATTCAAGCCACTGCTGTGGCGCAGAGCTGCCTTCGTATCAGGGATACAGCCTGCAAACTTCGGAGGGATCTATGTATTTTGCGGACTACCACATCCATACCCAATGTTCGCCCGACAGCCGGACGCCCCTGACAGAACAGGCCGAGCAGGCCGTCCGAATGGGACTGAATGAGCTGTGTGTAACGGACCACTTTGATCTGATCGATGTGGACGGGAATCGGGTGTATGACCTGGACTGCCAGCCGATTCTGGACCAGTTTGAACAGGCACAGGCAGTCTTTGACGGCCGCTTACGTCTGCGGCTGGGGCTGGAATTGGGCGGAGCGGCTGCCGATCCGAACTGCGCGCGCCGGGTCCTGGACAAGATCCCGCTGGATTTTGTCATCGGGTCTATTCATAATCTGAGTCTGGCCGCGGGCGGAGCTGATTTGTGCCGCATGGATTACAGTACAAGGGATGTCTGCTATGCCGCTCTGGATGATTATTTCAAGTCCATGGCCGGGCTGGTGCAGGCGGCAGGCTGCTGTGATGTCCTGGGCCATGTGATCTATCCGCTGCGCTACATGAACAAAATGGCGGACGGACCGGTTACACTGGAGCGATACTGGGACCAGCTGCGGGATATCCTGACCGCGGCCGCCGACTCTGGCATGGGGATCGAGCTGAACACTTACTGTGGACGAACCCTGGAGGAGTGGATCCCGGTGCTGGAGCTCTACCGGGACTGCGGAGGTGAGATCATCACCGTGGGCTCCGATGCCCACACCCCCTCTGGGATCGGGCAGGGTTTTACACGGGCACATGAGCTGCTGAAGGCTGCGGGCTTCCGCTATCAGGCAGTCTATCAAAAACGCAGACCGCAGTTTAAGAAATTGTGATGAGAAAAATGAGGAGGTAACCATTTATGATCGCGATTGGTTCTGACCACGGAGGATACGCACTCAAGGAGCATCTGAAGGCCTATTTGATTTCGAAGGGAATTGTATGTGAGGACGTGGGCTGTGACAGCCCCGAGAGCTGCGACTACCCCATCTACGGCAAGGCAGTGGGTGAGCTGGTAGCCAGCGGCAAGTGCGAGAAGGGAATTGTGATCTGTACCACCGGCGTGGGCATCTCCATGTCCGCCAACAAGGTGAAGGGCGTCCGTGCGGCCCTATGTTCCGATTCCTTCACCGCCGAGATGACCCGCCGCCACAACGACGCCAACGTGCTGGCTATGGGCGCCGGCATCGTGGGCCCCAACCTGGCCGAGCGGATGGTGGACGTGTTCCTGTCCACCGAGTTTGAGGGCGGCCGCCACCTGCGCCGCGTCAATCTGATGATGGACATTGAGAAGGACTGAGGGTGCGCAGTTTTATATTGTAAGTTATTAAAAACGGACCGACTTTGAGGTCGGTTATCCTTTACAGAACGGTGAAAAGGGCAGACAGAGGGCTTAAAACCTCTGTCTGCTCTTTTATTTTTATGTTGCGAATGCCGGCCGTTGGCCGGCTGATTCTTCATGACAGGTACAGATTGTTGGTAAATTAAACAAAAAAATAGAATATATTTCGTATATAATGGTTAAAGTGCAAAAAACAGTTGACTTATATTAAATAGTATATATACTATAGAATATAAAACAAGAAGTGAGATACACTGACGGATACAATTCTATAGAATATATAATTAGGAGGATGAGAATGAACAATTTCTACATGTCAAAGGGTGCATCCAAGGTCATCAACACCTGCATCAAGCTGCAGGAGGGGGAGCAGTTCCTGATTGTCACTGAGCTTTCCAGACTGAGCATTGCGGAGGCGCTGGCCACGGAGGCGGCCAGAATTGGCGCCGAGCCCACCATCTGCATTATGAAGGGCCGCACGAGAGATGGTGAGGAGCCCCCCAAGAACATCGCCGCAGCGATGAAGGCCAGCGATGCCTTTGTTTCGGTGGTGGGGCGCTCAATTACGCACACCCACGCGGTGAAGGAGGCCATTGCGGCCGGCTCCAGAGGTTTGGTGCTGACCCACTTTACCGAGGAGATGATGATCCACGGCGGCATCGAAGGAAATTTCGAGGAGCTGAAGCCCATCTGCATCCGTATGGCACAGGCGATGGCCGGCAGCGAGAAGATCGTGCTGACTTCCCCCTCCGGCACCCATCTGGAGTATTCCGCAAAAGGCCGCAGAGGCAACCACCTCTACTGCATGGTGGAAAAGGGCGAATTCTCCACTCTGCCCACTGTTGAAGCCAACGTCTCCCCCCTGGAGGGTACGGCCAACGGTGTGATCGTGGCGGATGGCAGCATCCCCTATATCGGCATTGGCGTGCTGGAGGAGCCCGTGACGCTGAAGGTGGAGAATGGCCGCATTGTGGAGATCACCGGCGGACGGCAGGCCCAGATGCTGGCTGACGATCTGAAGGCGAAGAATGACCCCAATGTCTATAACATTGCAGAGCATGGCGTGGGCCTGAACCCCAAGTGCAGCTTCTGCGGCTTCATGCTGGAGGACGAGGGTGTGTTTGGCTCCTGTCACATTGGTATTGGTACCAGCATCACCCTGGGCGGTACGGTCAAGGCGGCCTGCCACTATGACGTGATTATGAAAAACGGTACCATTGTGGCAGACGGCAAGACTCTGATGGAGAATGGAGTAGTAAAGATCTGAGAAAAGGAGAAATGGTCTGATTTTAAGGAGGTAGTATTATGAAGAACGAAGCAACAAAGCAGAAAAAACCATCTTTATTCAATCGGTTTTTGAATGGCGTGGAACGACTGGGCAATAAGCTGCCCCACCCTATGGCCCTGTTTGCCCTGTTCGCCCTCGGGATTGTGGTCCTGTCTGGTATCCTGTCTGCCATCGGATTCTCCGAGGTAGGTGATTTGATCAATCGTACCACAGGCGAGATTGAGACACAGAACATAGAAGTAAAGAGTCTGTTTAACCTCAGCGGTGTTGTGTACATGCTGGAGCATGCTGTTTCCAACTTCACAGGATTTGCTCCTCTGGGCGTGGTTCTGGTGGCCATGCTGGGCGTTGGCGTAGCCGAGTCCAGCGGCTGGATCGGCGCTCTGCTGAAAAAGACCGTGCAGATCACTCCCCGCAAGATCATTACCCCCATCGTGGTGTTCCTGGGCATCATGTCCAACATCGCCGGTGACGCCGGCTATGTGGTGCTGATTCCCATTGGCGCTCTGATGTTTATGGCCTATGGCCGTCACCCCCTGGCCGGTCTGGCTGCGGCATTTGCCGGTGTGTCCGGCGGCTTCTCCGCCAATATGCTGATCGGTACCCTGGACCCCATGCTGGCCGGTATCACCAATGAGGCGGTCAAGATCATCGACCCCGCCTATGAGGTGCTGCCCACCGGTAACTGGTTCTTCATGTGTACCTCCACCATTCTCATTACCATCATCGGCACCCTGGTGACCGACAAGATCGTGGAGCCCAGACTGGGCGAGTATCACAGAACTACGGATATCGTGGACTTTGGCGATAACTCTCTCAATCCCATGGAGACCAAGGCCCTGAAGCTGGCCAACATGGTGTTCCTGATCATGGTCATTGGCATCATCGCAATTCTCATCCCCAGCAACTCTTTCCTGAGAAACCCCGAGACCGGCAGCCTGGTTGAGAAGTCCCCCTTCATGAACGGCATCATCCCGCTGATCATGATTTTCTTCCTGGTGCCCGCTGTGTTTTATGGCAAGAAGGCCGGTACCTTTACCAGCCACCGGGATGTGTGCAGCTCCATGGGCAATGCCATGGCTACCATGAGCAGCTACATTGCACTGGTCTTTGTCTCCTCTCAGTTTATCAACTACTTCAAGTACACCCAGGTGGGTACCATCATTGCACTGAAGGGCGCCAAGTTCTTTGAGTCCGCCGGCATCGGTCCCATCCCCCTGATGCTCCTGTTTGTGCTGTTCTCCGCCTTCGCCAACCTGTTCATGGGTTCCGCGTCCGCCAAGTGGACCTTCCTGGCTCCCGTGTTCGTGCCCATGTTCATGCTGCTGGGCTTCTCTCCCGAGCTGGCTCAGTGTGCCTATCGTATCGGTGACTCCTGCACCAATCTGATCACCCCCCTGATGAGCCAGTTTGCCACCATCGTTGTCTTTACCCGCCGCTATGATGACAAGGCCGGCATCGGCACCCTCATCTCCATGATGCTGCCCTATACCATCTTCTTTATGATTGGCTGGTCTGCTCTGCTGGTGATCTGGATGCTGACCGGACTGCCTCTGGGCCCTGGGGCTCCTCTGATGCTGGGTTAATGCCATGACAAATAAAAAGAGATTATTAGAGAACTTTTTGAGCTATGTCCAGATTGACAGCGAGAGCGGCAACGAGCTGGAGATGTGCCATCGGGTGGAGCAGGACCTGAAGGAAATGGGATATTCCCCCAAAACCTTCCAGGCCCAGGGCCCCACCAACGGCTACAACCTGGAGGTAGAGCTGGAGGGTGACCGGAGCAAGGAAGCCTTCATCCTGTGTGCGCATCTGGACACGGTTGTCCCCGGAAACGGGATCAAGCCGGTGGTGTGCGAGGATGGCTATATCCGGAGCAGCGGAGACACCATCCTGGCCGCCGACGATAAATCCGGAGTGGCTGCGATTATGGAGGCGCTCCACACCGTCAGGGAAGCGGGTATTTCCACCCGTCCCCTGCAAATCTTCTTCACTGTGGGTGAGGAGGTGGGCATGTGGGGTGCCAGGGCAATTAAGCCTGACATGCTCAAGGCCAAGTATGCCGCCGTCTTTGATACCAGCAAGGAAGTCGGCCGGATTGTTACGGCCTCTCCCGGACAGCTCAAGCTGACAGCCACCGTGAAAGGTGTGGCAGCACATGCCGGAAATGCGCCGGAGAAGGGCGTCTCCGCCATTCTGGTGGCCGCCAGGGCACTCACTGCCATGAAGCTCCAGCGGGTGGATGAGGAGACCACAGCCAACATTGGTACCTTCAATGCCGTCGGTGCCACGAACATTATTTCTCCCCGGGCAGACCTTGTCTTTGAGGTCAGAAGTCGGAGTAAGGAGAAGCTGTATGCCCAGGCAGAGCATATGGTACAGTGTCTGAAGGACGCATGCAGCGAGATGGGCGCGGAGCTGGAGTATGAGATCAGGGAGTCCTATCTGGGCTACGATATTCCGGATGACCACCCCGTTGTGGCAGAGCTGATGAGATGCTGTGAGAGCATTGGCGTACACCCCTTCACGCAGGCTACAGGCGGCGGCAGCGATGCCAATATGCTCAACACGCTGGGAATCACAGCGGTCAATGTGTCTACCGGCATGGAGGGCTCTCACACCCTGACAGAGCAGATCAAGGTCGAGCGCCTGGAACAGGCCTCTGAGCTGGTTCTGGCACTGATGAAGGGCTGATCCTGTTCAAACCGTGAAAAGAGACTGTCAAAAGAGAGGCAACAGACTTTTTTGACAAGCTGAAGAGACTTGCTGTCTGCTGAGGCAGCAAGTCTCTTTGTGCTTAAATATAATGGAACATGACTGGCATTTTTGAGTACAGCTTGCTATAATCAAGTAGAAAAACGACTTATTCGGTGTGCGGGTGAACCGTGGAACACTGAGAGGACCGAAGAAACGAGGGACTGCGGGTATGGAGCAGATCAAAATTGATGGTGTAAAACGGCAGACACTGAATCAGCGCGTCTATGAGAGTATTAAGGAGGCCATTCTGGACGGAAGGCTCCAGAACGGGACCAAGCTGTCGGAGTCCGGAACAGCAAAGAGTCTGGGGGTCAGCGCCACGCCGGTGCGCGAGGCGTTCCGTATGCTGAGTATGGAGGGGCTGGTTCGCATCGAGCCCTGGAAGGGGGCCATGGTGCAGGGCTTCAGCGAGGACGAGACGCTGGAGGTGCTCCAGTGCCGGGAGGCCCTGGAGATGATGGCCATGCGGCTCTATTTTGATAAGCTGAATGAGAAGGATATTCAGGCAATCGCAGCGATGCTCCAGCGGGCAGAGCATACAGACAGTACCTCCGAGTTTGTTGCCCTCAGCTCAAGAATCCATGATATTTGGATCAAGGGGTGTGGAAATAAGCATCTGGCCATCCTGATGCAGCAGCTGAATGATGTCCTTCTGTACGATCGAAATATCTCGGCCACTGATGAAGCCCGCAAAAAACAGATTGTGGAGGAGCATTTGGAAATTTTGAATGCACTCCGGAACCGGGATTTGAACCGGGCGATGCTGGGGCTCAATGCCCATATCCAAAACGGATATCACTACGCGATCCAGAAGCACCAGGAGAAAGTGACGGCTGAGAATCACTGACCTGAGTTCTGGGACAAGGGTGCCCGCCGGTAGATCCGGCCGTTTTCCGGGGCAGTACCGCACTGGGCCAGCAGCTCCTCTACTGTGGCAAAGCAGAAGCCCTGGTCCAGCAGGGCGTCCGCGACCTGGAGGGCGGCGTCTACGGAGCTGTCGTAGATATCGTGGAAAAGGATGATATCCCCGTCCTGGACACGGGAGAGCACGGCGTGGACGATCCGCTGGGTGTCCCGGTCCTTCCAGTCCTCCGGGTCCACCGACCACAGGGCGATGGGGCAGTCCAGACAGCGCCGCTGGTCGGGATCCAGCAGTCCATAGGGCGGACGCAGCCAGTAGGTCCCCGGGCCAAGCAGGGCACAGAGCTGATCGCGGGTCTCCGTGATCTCCTCCTCCAGCTGGGCGGGGGAGAGGCCGGCGAGCCGACAGTGGGAGTAGGAGTGGATCCCGACCTGGTGGCCCTCCGCCCCCATGCGGCGGACCAGGTCCTCATGGCCGGGAATGCGGTTCCCGACCAGAAAAAAGGTGACCGGGATCTCCCGCAGGGCCAGGGCATCCAGCAGCCGGACAGTAGAGGAGCCGCCGGGGCCGTCATCAAAGGTGAGGGCCACCGTAGGCGGCTGATCGGGCAGCTCCACCGGAACGGGGCTGTTCGCCGGGGCGTATGTGCCGGGAGCCAGAAGGGCAGTCACCGCCAGCGTCAGCGCAGCGGTCAAACAAAGGGCCCGGCCTGATTTTTTTTTCATTTCCCGATCCGCTCCTCTCCAAGCATTCAGCTCATAGCATGCCCAGAAAACGAAAAAAATTGCAAAAAACTCTCTGTGTCCCCAGACACAGAGAGTTTTTTCATTACATGGTGAGGTTGCGCTTGAAGAAGTCCATGGCGTTGCGGTACATAATGCCCTCAGCCTGGTCCTTGGTGAGTCCCCGATCCAGGAAGAACTGGTACAGGCCTGCGGCCTTTTCGGGTGTGTTCAGGCAGTCGGGAAGGGAAGATCCGTCGAAGTCGGAGCCCAGAGCCAGGATGTGCTCGGCGCCCAGCTTGAAGAAGTGCTCCACATGGGGCATCAGAGCGTCCAGGCTGGTGACCTCGCCGTCGTCCCGCAAAAATTTGACGAAGTAATTCAGGCCGATCAGGCAGTTGCGCTTGACCATCTCCCGGATCATGTCGTCGGTGAGGTTGCGCTTGTGGGAGCAGATGGCGCGGGCATTGGAGTGGGTGGCCACAAAGGGCTTTTTGACCACGCCCATCAGATCCTCAAAGCCGGGGTCGTTGAGGTGGGACACGTCCACCAGCACGCCGTTGCGCTCCAGCTCAGGGACGGCCTCCCGGCCGAAGGCGGACAGGCCGTGCTGGGTGGTGTGGCCGGAGCCGATCTCGTTTTCACTGTTCCACACCAGGGTGACGCAGCGCACGCCCTGGTCGGCCATCAGCTTGATGCGCTCCATTCGCCCGGCAAAGGCGGAGCCGTTCTCCAGGGTGAGGACGGCGGCCCGCTTCCCGGCGGCCCAGGCGGCCTCGATGTCGGCGGCGGTGCGGCAGGGGGCAATCCGGTCCTGGAACAGGATCATCTGGCGGTCGAAATTCTGACGATTTTTTTCGTAGTAGTCCACCGCGCCTTGGCCTGTGTGCTCATCAGGAATGTAAATGGCATAAAACTGGCACCAGTTGACCTCCTTGGGCATGGAGCTCAGAGAGAGCACCCGTCCCGGGTCGTCCAGGGTGTCGGGGTTGCCGGTGTTGGCATATTTCCAGTCGGCGAGAGTGTCACAGTGCAGATCGATCAGTCCATATGGATACATAGTGAAATCCTCCATTCATCGGTCGAAAATCAAAGGGGGCGGAGCATTCTCCGCCCCCCAGGACGTACAGCCTGTACTTGGGAAAGCTTTATCGGGCAAAGATGGACATGGCATAGCCCACGCCGATGCCGCCGAAGGTGCCCACCACATAGCCCATCAGGGCCATCAGCACGCCAACGGAGACCAGAGAGCCCTTGTAGGCGGCAGCCAGGATGGGGGCGGAGGCGGTGCCGCCGATGTTGGCCAGAGAGGCCACACCGCAGGTGAACATATCCAGCTTGAACAGCTTGGCGCAGACCAGCATGAGGATGCCGTGGATGGCCAGGATGACGAAGCCGGCCAGCACCCAGGAGACCATGGAGCCCAGCTCGAACAGGGAGGCGCGGGAGGCGATCAGGGCGACCACCATGTACAGCATGATGTTGGACAGCTCCGCAGAGCCGGCGATCTTGCCGATGGGGGTCATGGCCAGGACCAGGCCCAGAATGGTGATCAGAACGATGCGGTAGGTGGCAACATCAAAGACCTGCAGGAAGGCGGGGGCGGCATCCTTGAGGGCGGAGCCGGCGTTGGTGCAGACAGCGGAGACAATCAGGGACAGGCCCAGCAGGAACATCAGAGAGGGGAAGTCGATGGCCTTCTTCTGGCTGTCCTCAAACTCGGCGTCCAGACGGCGGGAGACCTCATCCAGCTTGGTGGTGTCGGCCTTCACCCACTTGTTGAATTTGGGGGCCAGGTTGATGGCCCACAGCAGGAACATGACCCACAGGGAGTAGTCGATGGAGTCCACGATGGACGCACCGGCCAGCTGAGCCTCAGTGGCACCCAGGGCATCGGACACGGCAACCAGGTTGCCGGAGCCGCCCATCCAGCTGCCGCACAGAGCGCCCAGGCCTCTCCAGGCTCCCTCGCCCAGCATGGGGGCCATGATGGCGTAGGTGGCGGTAAAGGCGATTGCAATGGAGATGGAGGCGCAGAAGAAGCCGATCAGCATACGGGGACCGAGCTTCAGGATCTGGCGGATGTCGCAGCGCAGCAGCATCAGGAAGATCATAGCGTACAGAATGGGATTGCGGACCGCACCATAGGCGTCCTTGGTGGCGGCGGGGTCCCACACCGCAAAGGTGCAGCACAGCATAGCAATCAGGTACAGAAGGACAACGGGGGGGACGTAGTCGAAAAACTTCGACTTGGAGACCTTCTGCAGTCCGATCAGACATGCGGCGATGAAGGCCAATGTTGCGATGTAGGTAAAGCCATTGGTGATCATAAGTTTCTCTCTCCCTTTACACAGTTTTATATATTCGGACGAAAGTCCGGATATATCAGCATAAAAAGCCAATAAAATAGGCGCGTAATGACGCGCACCTATTTATGTGAGATTTTATTTGCGGAAAGTCAGCGGGGAAACGATTGAATCAATGGGGCTCCGTCATATCGCGGTAGCGTTTCACAGCGTCCCGGTAGGAGACCAGGACCGCTTTGCGGGAGGAACCGCCGTACCGGTGGCTCAGCTCCTCCTCCAGATGCTCACCTACCTCGAAGAAATTCTGGCCGACGAACAGCTTGTGCAGAAAACGCTCCGTTGTGTCTACGGTGTGGGTACAGCTGAAATCCAGGATGGTGTGGGTCTCGTCCTCCACCTCAAAGGCAAGAATAAAGGAACCAAAAATTTTGGTGATGGAATTGGTCGCTGTGGTACGGGACTCACCGATGACAAAAACGGAATCGAGTTTGAGCATGAAAGAGACACTCCAGACATCATTTCTACTATAAACTCATTATAGTACACAACTGAGGGACAGTCAAGGCAAAAATAAAATGTGCAAGACCACCAAAAGACTACGGGCGGCGCATGGTCAGGCCGATCCGTTTCTTCTTCTCGTCCAGTTCGGTGACCCAGACAGTGATCACCTGCCCCACCTCCAGGAGCTGGGAGGGGTGTTTGACCCGCTGGGGCAGCTGGGAGATGTGGACCAGACCATCCTGGTGGACGCCGATGTCCACAAAGACGCCGAAATCCACCACGTTGCGCACAGTGCCCTGGAGCTCCATGCCGGGTTTCAGGTCCTTCAGATCCATCACATCGGTGCGGAGCAGGGGGGCGGGCAGCTCGTCACGGGGGTCCCGGCCGGGCTTTTGCAGCTCTTTGACGATATCGGCCAGGGTGGGCGCGCCTGCGCCGCAGGTCTCCGCCAGCACATCGTAGCCCACGGTCCTGGCCTTCTGATCCAGCTCCTCCAGACGGCCCGCCTTCACGTCGGCCAGGGTATAGCCGCAGGCGGCCAGGAGCTGTTCCGCCGCCGGGTAGCTCTCCGGGTGGACGGCGGTGTTGTCCAGCACGTTCCTGCTCTCAGGCACCCGCAGAAAGCCGGCGCACAGCTCGAAGGCCTTGGGACCCAGCTTGGGTACCTTCAGAAGCTGCTTCCGGGTGGTGAAGGCCCCGTTTTCCTCCCGGTATTTCACCACGTTTTTGGCGGTGGCGGCGGTGAGACCGGAGACCCGCTGGAGCAGAGAGGGGGAGGCGGTGTTGGCGTCCACGCCCACTGCGTTGACGCAGTCCTCCACCACGCCGTCCAGGGTCTCGCCCAGCCGGGCCTGGGGCATGTCGTGCTGATACTGGCCCACGCCGATGGCCTTGGGGTCGATTTTCACCAGCTCGGCCAGAGGGTCCTGGAGCCGGCGGGCGATGGACACGGCGGAGCGCAGGTTGACGTCAAACTGGGGGAACTCCTCGGCGGCCAGCTTGGAGGCGGAGTAGACCGAGGCCCCCGCCTCGCTGACCACCATGTAGGACAGATTGCCGCCCACCTGTTTGATAAGCTCCACCGTCATCTGCTCCGTCTCACGGCTGGCGGTGCCGTTGCCGATGGCGATGTGCTCCACATGGTGCTTTCTGACCAGGCCGGCCAGCTTGTCGATGGCCTCCTGCTTCTGCCGGGGGCCGTAGGTTGGGTAGACCACGGCGGTGTCCAGCACCTTGCCGGTGCCGTCCACCACTGCCACCTTGCAGCCCATGCGGTAGCCGGGGTCCAGGCCCATGGTCACCCGGCCCTTGACAGGGGGCTGCATGAGCAGGGGCTTCAGGTTCAGGGCGAAATTGTGGATGGCCCCCTCCTGGGCCTGCTCGGTGAGAGCGGAGCGGATCTCACGCTCCATGGAGGGCTGGATCAGTCGGTCATAGGCGTCGTCCGCCGCGCTGCGTACAAAGTCCATGGCGGCGGAGCCGGGCACCACCGCCCGGCGGACGGCCACGTGGGCGGTCTCGGGGTCCAGCTCCACACTGACCTTCAGGATGCCCTCCCGCTCGCCCCGGTTGACGGCCAGGATCTGATGTCCCTGGGCCCGGCTCACCGGGGCCTTGAAGTCATAATAGAGCCGGTAGACACTGTCCTCGGGCTCCTTTTCGGCAGCCTTGGAGACCAGCACGGCCCGGCGCAGATAGAGCTGGCGCAGCTCGCCCCGCAGCTCGGCGCTGTCTGAAATGCGCTCAGCCAGGATGTCGCTGGCCCCCTGGAGGGCGTCGGCAGTGGTGGCCACCTCCTTGTCGGGGTCCACAAAGGCGGCGGCCTCCTGTTCCGGGTCCAGGGCAGGACCCTGGGCGGAGAGCAGGTCGGCCAGAGGCTCCAGCCCCTTCTCCCGGGCGATGGTGGCCCGGGTGCGGCGCTTCTGCTTGTAGGGGCGGTAGAGATCCTCCACCTCGGCCAGGGAGGCGGCGGCGTCGATGGCGGCGGAGAGCTCATCGGTCAGCCTGCCCTGGCCCTCGATGGCGGCTTTGACCTCTGCCCGGCGGGCGTCCAGATTGCGCAGGTATTGCAGCCGGTCGGCCAGCTGGCGCAGCAGCTGATCGTCCATGGAGCCGTGGAGCTCCTTGCGGTAGCGGGCGATGAAGGGGATGGTGGCCCCCTCGTCAATGAGCTTGATCACGTTGTCCACGTGCTGTTCGGACTGGCCCAGCTCCTGGGCCAAAAGATGTGTGATGGGATCCATAGGTGGTGTTCTCCTTGTGTTTCAGATGGGGTGGACCTGGATCTGATCCAGCAGCCGGCCGATGGGGCCGGCCAGCACCAGGTCGGCGTGGTCGTCATAGGGGGTGGGGGACTTGTTGATGAGCACCAGCCGGCGGCCCCGGTAGTAGTGGATCAGGCTGGCGGCGGGGTAGACGGCCAGGGAGGTGCCGCCGATGATGAGCATGTCGGCCTGCTCAATGTCGTTCAGTGCCTCCTGGAGGGTGTGGCTATCCAGAGATTCCTCATAGAGGACCACGTCGGGCTTGATGATCCCGCCGCAGGCGGTGCATTTGGGCACCCCCTGGCTGTTCTGGATTGCGTCCGCCGGGTAGGACGCCCCACAGTGCATGCAGTAGTTGCGCAGCACCGAGCCGTGGAGCTCCCACACCCGCTTGCTGCCGGCGGCCTGGTGGAGCCCGTCGATATTCTGTGTGACCACGCTCCGGAGCCGCCCGGCCTGCTCCAGCTGAGCCAGCTTTTTGTGGGCGGCGTTGGGCTGGGCGGTGGTACAAAGCATCTTGCTGCGGTAAAAGCGGTAAAATTCCGCTGTGTTCTGGTCAAAGAAGGTGCGGCTGAGAATGGTCTCCGGGGGGTAGTCGTACTGCTGGTGGTAGAGTCCGTCCACACTGCGGAAGTCGGGGATCCCGCTCTCGGTGCTCACGCCGGCTCCGCCAAAAAAGACGATGGAGCGGCTCTCGTCGATCCAGCTCTGAAGGACCTGTAATTTTTCTGTCAGTTCATCCATGGTGATGCGCTCCTTTCCGCACTCCGCCCCGGGGGCGGAGACTGATGGCAGTTGGGCGGCCCCGGTGGGGAGCCGTATCTGTATTATAGCATCTCTGCCGGGAAAAGGGCAAGAAATGAGGACAGAGGATGCTTTTGATAGAGAAAAAGCTGTGGAGGACTGCCGCACAAACAGTCCTCCACAGCTTTTAGGGAGAGAGAAAATCGAAGTTATAACAGGCCATCTGTTGGAGCTGTTATAGTTGGAAGAGCTGGAAATCCACGATCGGGCAGTGATGGGAGCCGGGTACGCACACCCCGGCCGTCAAGCTGCCGACTGCGCCGTGTGGGAGACTGGCACAGTCTGATGCCGTATTGCAGGATCCCCTGTCCATTTGTATAATGCACAGGAGAGGTGTTTTATTGCAAAAAAGGAAAAATTTTTTTAGCGCGGTGGAATGGAACACTAAATTTACAATTATTGTTAATTCTATTAGACAAAAATGGTAGTTTTAAGCGGGAGACAGGAGAAAAAGTTCCGTCGAACTGGGGAGCACGGCGGGCGGCCGCAGACGTACTTCCTACGCCGCCCCACAGTCCCGGCCCGTGGGGACCCCGTGCGGATTGGAAAAGGGCGCAAGCAGTACGGGGCAAGAAAAAAGAGCCGTCCCGGATGGGCAATGTCATTAAGTTAAGGCCCAAGCCCCGGCGTTGGGGAGCAGATTTTCACCGTCTGCCCCTTAACGCCGGGGCCTTTTTATGCTTTCCTATTTAGTCAAGCGGTTTTTTATGAACTTATTGTAAAAAATCCCGCTGTCCACTTTACATTTTATGAACTCTGAGCATATAATAAATTAACGCCGTGGTGAACGGTGTTCGCAGGCAGAATGTAAGACAGCCACACATGGAGAGTTTAGAGAGCATTTTTTAATTTTCCGAATTTTTATTGCTTTTGTTTGAGAGTTAGCCACACATTGAGAGAATAACCACACAGCCACAGTAATAGTAGCGAGCATTTTGAACATCAGGCGTACACGCCCAGAAATGGGGGTGCGTTTGGTGTTTTTTTCTTTCATCCGGCGAATATTCGTTCGGAGGCTAACTCTCATGTCAATACACACTATTTGTGCGGCACTTACCGCCGCTATTGAAACCACCGCACAGCGTATCAGCGGCAGGCATTTTTCCCGTAAAAGCCCACTGACCGCAGAAGCAGTCATCTGCCTTTTTATCAGCGCCGAGGGCGGCTGTTTAGCGAAGATTTTGCACACTGCGGGCCTTGATGTGACCGCTTCCGCCCTGAGCCAGCGCCGTGCTCAAATCCCGCCCGAGGTGTTCCGCACGGTCTTTGACCGTTTCAATGCCGCTTGTACTGACGGCGACCTGTTCCGAGATTACCGCCTTTTGGCGGTGGATGGTACGGCGGTCAATCTCCCCCGCAATCCCGCCGCGCCGTCCTTCGTCCAGAATGACGGTATCCCCAAAGGGGTGAACCAACTCCATGTTACCCCGCTGTATGATATTCTCAACCGCACATTCTCCGATGTCATCATTCAGCCGGAACCAAAGAAAGACGAAATCGGTGCGCTGGTGGAAATGCTGGAGCGAAATACCTTCCAGCAAAAGACACTCATCATCGCAGACCGTGGCTTTGAAAGTTATAACCTCATTGCCCATTGTCTTGAAAAGCCAAATGTGGATTTCCTCATCCGTATCAAGCAGAGCCATTCCGCTATGCGGGAGGTGGCAAAACTACCTATAATGGAACTTGATTGCAATATTGGCTTTACCATCACCACCACGCAGACCAACGAGGACAAGAAAAACGGCTACATCCATCTGCAAGTACCAAAGAGAAGCAAGGCAGGGTCTAAGACACGGCGGGGCCGCTGGGACTTTCCATCGCCGTACCCGATGCGTTTCCGCATTTGCCGCTTTCTGCTGGACAACGGCGAGTTTGAAACGGTTGCCACTTCTCTGCCCCCTTCCTTTACGCTTGCGGATATACGGGAACTGTATCATCTGCGCTGGGGTCTGGAAACTGCTTTCCGCGACCTCAAATATACGCTGGGACTGGTCAATCTCCACGGGCGGTCTGACGCTTTCGCGGAGCAGGAACTCTATGCCGACCTGACCGCATTCAACTTTGCAAGCCGCTTCTGCCGCGAGGTGGTTGTCCGTCAGCCAAGCGACGGTATTTACGCTTATAAGGTCAACTTCAAAATGGCGGTCATGCTGTGCAAAGAATTTCTCCGCACGCCCAACACAGACAGCGAAAAACTGCTGGAGGAAATCGTGCGGCATACCGTCCCCATCCGTCCGAACCGGCAGGACGAGCGCAATCTGAAAGTCAAGGGCTTTGCGGGCTTTGTCTACCGCGTGGCCGCATAAGAAAAAAGGAGGGGGTGGGTCTTATCGGCCCGCCCCCTTTTGCTATGTTTTTTGAAAAAGGGCCGTTTTCATGGCCCAAAACCGCCCTTTTTCAAAAAAGAAGTGTCCACTTCACTAAACAGGGTCAGAGAACGGGAAGAACAGGCAACGCTGTCCCTGTTTTTTCAACCTGTTCTGGAAAGGCAGTAAAAATCAAAAATTTTTTCTGTTTTGGAGGATAGCGCAGTCTGTCCGAAAATTTCAACTTGTTTATGGAATGTATCAGAAATGCGGTCGGTGGATTTTTGGCGGTGGGTGCTTTTCCCCTTTTTTCGGAAGCAACCGGCCGTTAAGTTAAAATATGATATGCAATCTCAACAAGTTTGTGGAATGTATCAGAAATTATCGGCAACAGGCAAAAAAGACGATAGCGGGACAAATATCAACAAGCACTTGCAACGCTCGAAAAACTGGTCAGATTGTGCGGAAACGACGATAATTACGAAAAATGCAACCAGTATCTGAAAGGCAGTAAAAATGCCCCTGTTCGTCAATGGAAACGAACAGGGGCATTTTTAGAATATCTTGTCGAAATGGCCTTGCAATTCTGCGGGTTATCGGTTAAAATTGAAGCGGAAACATAAATAGCGGCAGGACATAGCAAGTTGGCGCTTGCTATGTCCCGATGAAGAGTGAAATAGGCACTCAACACCACGGTTTTTACCGCACCGTATCTCTTATTATACTTGATATACCACCCTTTTTGCAAGGGTAAACATCAGGAAATGGGGGATTGTGTGTTTCGCTTTGATTGATAACAGTCAGGCGGTGTTGAGTTATACGCTCAGCACCGCTTTTTATGTTTCCGACAGTGGCCCCGGGCGGGGGTTTTCCCCGCCCGCTGGGGCTGTCCGTCGGAAATATATGGGCTGACCTTGATTGATTTTGTCGTGCCGCGCAGGGTGAAAAGCCCCAGACGAGAGGAGCCGGAGGGAGAGAAGTGCGGCACGGCAAAATATGAGAAAAGGAAGTCTGCAAAATGAAAAAACTGGTAAGTACGGCACTGGCTCTTGCGTTGTGCCTGAGCCTCAGCGTCCCCGCCTTTGCGGCAAATTACGAATCCTATACAGTCACGACCGAGGACGCAACCTTGACCTTTGACGCTGCGTCTGTTACGAAAGAAACGATCAAACTTCAAGGGATGGAGGGCGACCCCTATGAAGAGCAGGTCACTATGATCACGCTGAAACCCGGCTCCACGGTGACGGTTGTCGACGCTCCATGGGGGGTTTGCCCTTTGGTGAGTGGTTTCGAATTGATGGATAACGGTGCGTATGACATGAGCCCTGTCTACTATGAGTTTACCACGGGTTCGGTAGATTCCGTGTTTGAGGGACAGGATGGCGTCAACTACAACTTGATCCTGCCGCTGGGTGACAATACATATGTAAGACTGGGGGCCGACGCCGGACAGTCTGTTGCCAACTCTGGCTTCAACGATGTAGTCGCTGGCAGTTACTACGCCGATGCGGTGAAGTGGGCGGTAGACAAGGGCGTGACCGCTGGAACTTCCGCTACCACGTTCAGCCCCAACAACACCTGCACCACGGCGCAGATTTTGACCTTCCTGTGGCGGGCTAACGGTTCCCCTGCTCCCGCTGGCAATAACGCCGCCGTCCCCGCTGGACAGTATTACACCGATGCGGCCAACTGGGCGCTGGAAAAGGGCCCGACAGACGCCTTTAGCGCCGACACTCCTGCTACCCGCGCCGCCACAGTGACCTATCTCTGGAAGCTGGCGGGCAAGCCCGCCGCCGATACCGCCGCGTTTACCGATGTGGATGCAGGTGCGGAGTACGCGCAGGCGGTTGCGTGGGCTGTCAAGGAGGGCATTACCTCTGGCACCAGTGCAACCACCTTCGCCCCCGACAATACCTGCACGCGTGGGCAGATTGTGACCTTCCTGTACCGCGACTTGGCATGACTTCAAAAAATGTGTACGTGTAATGACTGAAAAAAGTACCCACCCTGTTCAAACAGGGTGGGTACTTTTTGATGCGGACCAAAATCCTTAACTTAATGACATTGCCCGGATGGGACGGCTCTTGAAAATCCAGACTGAAAAATCAGCGCTTGGAGAACTGGGGAGCGCGACGGGCGGCCTTCAGACCGTACTTCTTACGCTCCTTCATACGAGGATCGCGGGTCAGGAAGCCGGCAGCCTTCAGGGCAGCGCGGTTGTTCTCGTCGGCCAGCAGCAGAGCGCGGGCCACGCCGTGACGGATGGCGCCGGCCTGGCCGGTGACGCCGCCGCCGGTGACGGTGGCAACGATGTCCATCTTCTCCAGGTTACCGGTGGTGACCAGGGGCTGGCGGACCAGCAGCTTCAGGGTCTCCAGACCGAAGTAATCGTCGATATCACGGCCGTTGATGGTGATAGCACCGGTGCCGTTGGGGAACAGGTGCACACGGGCGACGGAGGACTTCCGACGGCCAGTGCCATAGAAATAAGGCTTCTTACTCTTATACATGATCGTCTACCTCCTTCTTACAGAGACCACAGCTCAGGCTTCTGAGCGGCGTGATCGTGCTCGCTGCCGCGATAGATCTTCAGGCGGCCCAGGGTGCCCTTGGACAGGGTGTTGTGGGGCAGCATGCCCTTAACAGCCAGCTGCATGGCCAGCTCAGGCTTCTGCTGCATCAGGGTGCGATAGCGGACTTCCTTCAGACCGCCGACCCAGCCGGTGTGGTGGCGATAGAACTTCTGGTCCAGCTTGTTGCCGGTCAGAACGGCCTTCTCAGCGTTGATCACGATGACGAAATCGCCGCAGTCAGCGTTGGGGGTGAATTCGGGCTTCAGCTTGCCGCGCAGCAGATCGGCCACGGCAGCAGCGGTCTTACCCAGGGGACGGTCAGCGGCGTCGACGACGTACCACTTGCGCTCGATGTTCCCCTTGTTTGCCATAAAAGTGGACATAGGTGAAACCTCCATTTTCCTCTCATTATTATCTCAAAAATATGAATTTTAGAGAAAATTGATCGCTCTACTGTACAAGTTGAGCGTTTTGTATTATAGTATTTGCGGCCCGCTGTGTCAACCCATTTTTTGATGAATTTAAATTAGGATTATAAAAACTCCTGAAATCTCGTAAATGCTCTTGTTTTCTCTTGATATCTCATTTTCAATTTTCAATTTTGTACACGGGCGGAAATGGACGATTTTCTTGGAGAAACCGGGCAAAAGAGAGAAAATACACAAAAACATGCCCCGATTTATAGGAGGAAACTAGATGAACCGGATACTCTCGATGGTCCGCCGCTGTGTGGAGGACTACGATATGATAAAGCCCGGCGACCGGATCGCCGTGGGGGTGTCGGGGGGGAAGGACTCCCTGGTGCTGCTGACCGCCCTGGCCAAGCTGCGGGATTTTTACCCCGTGCCCTACGAGGTGGAGGCCTTCACCCTGGATATGGGCCACGCCGACGGCTGGCCCAGTGCGGAGTTTGGGGAGCTGGAGAAGTTCTGCCAGCAGCTGAATGTCCCCTTCACCCTGCTGAACAGCGAGATCCACCACGTGATCTTCGACATCCGAAAGGAGAAGAATCCCTGCTCCATGTGCGCGAAAATGCGCCGGGGGGCCCTGAATCAGGCCCTGAAGGAGCATGGAATCCACAAAATCGCCCTGGGACACCACTACGACGACGCGGTGGAGACCTTTTATATGTCCCTGATCTTTGAGGGCCGGATCTCCTGCTTCCAGCCGGTGACCTGGCTGGACAGGATGGAGGTCACCCAGATCCGCCCCCTGCTCTACTGCGGGGAGAGCCTGGTCCGGGCTGCGGCGGAGCGGCTGAAGCTGCCCGTGGTCCCCAGCCACTGTCCAGTGGACAAGAACACCAAGCGCCAGGAGATCAAGGAGCTGGTGGCCGAGCTGAGCGTCCGCTATCCCGGCTTGAAGGAGCGGACCTTCGGGGCTATGCAGCGCCTGCCCCTGAAGGCCTGGGAGCCGGTGCAGCAGCGCCGCCGCCCTCTGCCGGAGGACCTTGGCGGCTAAAATCTGCTGAAAATTTTGAAAAAAAGTGGCAGGACCGGATACAGAGTGTTATAATGAATGCCACAATGCGGTTAAGCTAAGAGAAAAGATCAACAGCCCTGCCGCTGTTTGAGAGGAGCACTTCGATATGAGCGAGGAAGTACAGTACAGCGCCAACCCGGGCAAGCAGCTGGTCCGCACCGTGGATGGCGTGGAGTATCAGCGCATTCCCATTAAAACCCACCTGATCACCGACGCGGACAAGATGTCCGACGTGGTGGTGAAGTATGCCGGCGACAAGATGGAGGCCGGGGACATCCTGTTCATCTCTGAGAAGGCGGTGGCCTGTACCCAGAAGCGGGCCATCCCCATGGAGGACATCAAGCCCCGCAAGCTGGCCGTCACGCTGAGCAGATATGTGACCAAGACCCCCGCCGGCATCGGCCTGGGCATCCCGGAGACCATGGAGATGGCCTTGCAGGAGTGCGGCACCCTGCGCATCCTGTTTGCCGCTTTTTGCAGCGTGCTGGGCAAGATCTTCCGCCAGAAGGGCTGGTTCTACATCGTGGCTGGCCCCAAGGCCCGGGGCATCGACGGCCCCACCGAGGGCACCATCCCCCCCTACGACCACTATGTGGTCCTCACCCCGGACGACCCCATGGGCACCTCCAAGGCCCTGAGCAAGGCCCTGGGCCATCCCGTGGCCATCGTGGACATCAACGATCTGGGCGCCAACATCCTGGGCTTCTCCGAAAAGGAGCCCTCCATGGACCAGCTGGCCAAGATCCTGGGGGACAATCCCCTGGGCCAGTCCAGCGAGAGCACCCCCATGGGCATCATCAGAAAGGTCTGAGCAGAAGAGAGAAAACCCCGGCGTGATTTGAAATCACGCCGGGGTTTTTTGCACAGATATGTGGAAAGTCAGAGCGGCTCAGCCCTCCTGCTCCTCCAGCCGGGGGTCGGGCAGGTCCACGTAGACGGGCTCGTGGCCGGTGGACTGGGCGTAGCGCAACAGGTCCTCCCGGCTCAGCCGCAGGGTGGAGGTGTTGATCCCGGGGTGAGCGCCGATCTGATCGCAGTGGAGCAGGTCCCGGTCAATGACCAGCTGGACCTGGTGTTCACTGTCAAAGAGCAGCTCCAGGGCGCTGGCCGAGCCGGGGCGGGTCTGGAGCAGGTCGGCCATGTGCGCCTCGTCGGCGAAGGACAGCCGGGCACAGCCCAGCTGGGCGGAGAGGAACTTGGTCTTGAAGGGCTTGTCTCCCGGCATGAGCAGCAGATAGAACTGGGTCTGCTGGCGGTTGCAGAGAAACAGGTTCTTGCAGATGGGCGCCCCCAGGGTCTCCTCGATGAGCAGGCAGTCCTCCATGGTGTCGGCGTGGTCGTGGTCCACCCGGAAATGGGGGATGTCCAGCTGGTCCATGCGGTCGTAGATGGCCAGCTCCTGGGGGATGCGCTGGTCGGTGGGACGGGCGGTAAACAGGGTCTGAGTGATATTCATGGTGTAATATTCAATCCTTATCAAACTAAAAGTATAGGCCTTACATCTGGAATACAATCCCGGCCAGGGCGGAGATCCCGATGAACACGATGGGGTGGAGCTTTTTCAGCGGGGTGAACTGGATGCAGAAAAAGACAGCGGCGGCCAGGATCAGCGCGGGCCAGTGGATGGAGGGGAGGGCCGCCCCGGCGGGGGCGGTGCGGATCAGGGCGATGGCGCACACCTCCAGAAAGGCGGCGGCGATCAGGGCGGTGGAGGCGGGGCGCAGGCCGTAAAAGACCGCGCTCACCCCCCGGCTCTCCCGGAATTTTTTCAGAAATCCGGCGATGACGGCGATGGTCAAAAAGGCGGGGCAGACCAGGCCCAGGGTGGCCACGATTCCACCAAAGATGCCGGCGGTGTGGAAACCCACATAGGTGGCCATGTTCACGCCGATGGGGCCGGGGGTGGATTCGGACACTGCGATCATGTTGGCCAGGTCGGCGGAGGAAAACCAGCCGGTGCGGGTGCCCATGTCGGCCAGAAAGGGGATGGTGGCCAGGCCGCCGCCCACGGAAAAGAGGCCGACCTTGAAAAATTCATAGAACAGACGCAGGAGAATCACGGCTTCAGCGCTCCTTTCGCACCCTTGATGCACAGGCCGGCCACGCCGGCCAGGACCACCAGGGCCACGGGGGAGAGCAGGAAGTTGAGCAGCTGCCCCCAAAAGACGTCCGCAGGGAAGGTGACCAGGTTCCCGGCCACGGCCAGGACCAGGACCAGGGCGGACAGAAGGACGGTGGGCAAGTCCACCAGGGAATTTCGGCTCAGCTTGATGACGCTGGACAGGATCAGGGCGCAGACGCAGGCCCGGATCCCGGCGAAGGCGTGGATGACTATGGGCATCTGGGCAAAGGTCTGGAGGAAGGCGGCCAGGGCCATGATGATGACCGCCGAGGGAAAGACCACGCCCAGGGTGGCCAGCACCCCGCCGGGGATGCCCCGCAGCTTCTGGCCCACAAAGGTGGCGGTGTTCACCGCGATGATGCCCGGGGTACACTGACCGATGGCAAAGTAGTCGGCCAGCTCCTCCTCGGTGGCCCAGCCCTTCTTCTCCACGATCTCCCGCTGGAGGATGGGCAGCATGGCGTAGCCGCCGCCGAAGGTGCATACCCCCACCTTGGCGAAGGTGAGAAACAGGCTGGCCAGGGTGTTCATGCCAGCTCCTCCAGCTCGGCCATCCACAGGGTGTTCAGGGCGTCGGAGGGCATCACCAGTCCGCCGCGGGGGGAGACGGCCAGGGCGCCCACCTGGGGGCCGTCGGGCAGGCAGGAGCGCTTGAACTGCTGGGTAAAGAAGCGGCGGTAGAAGTTCTTCAGCCACTTGAGCAGGGTCTCGTGGTCATAGCGGCCGCCCAGGGCGTACTCGGCCAGACGGAGCACCTTCCGGGGCGAAAAACCCCAGCGCAGGATGTAGTAGAGGAAGAAGTCGTGCAGCTCATAGGGGCCCACCAGGTCCTCGGTGCACTGGGCAATCTCCCCGTCCTTGGGGGGCAGGAGCTCGGGGGAGACGGGGGTGTCCAGAATGTCCCGCAGCACGGCGGAGAGCTGGCTGTCGGCGGACCGGTCAGCGGCGAAGGCCACCAGGTGGCGCACCAGGGTCTTGGGGATGTCGGCGTTGACGGAGTACATGCTCATGTGGTCGCCGTTGTAGGTGGCCCAGCCCAGGGCCAGCTCGCTGAGGTCGCCGGTGCCGATGACCATGCCGCCCTGCTGGTTGGCGATATCCATAAGCACCTGGGTGCGCTCCCGGGCCTGACCGTTCTCAAAGGTGACGGAGTAGTCGTCCATAGCCTGGCCGATGTCCTGGAAGTGGACCTTTACGGCTTCACCGATGTCCACGGTGCGGAAGGCGGTGCCGATGCGCTCGGCCAGCAGCTGGGCGTTGGACTTGGTGC
>JAHHSD010000013.1 GCA_020025425.1 Oscillospiraceae bacterium | reverse complement strand
AGCTCATCCAGTCCCCCTGCCTGGGCACCGGCCCCCTGGGCCTGCCCGTCTTTGCCGCCATTGGTGACAACCAGGCCAGCTTCCTGGGCTCCACCGACGGCCGCACCGATGTGCTGCTGGTCAATGTGGGCACGGGCAGCCAGATCTCCCTCTACTCCCCCGACTATCTCCAGGCGGACACCCTGGAGACCCGGCCCTTCCCTGACGGAGGCTGGCTGCTGGTGGGCGCGTCCCTCTGCGGCGGACGCAGCTACGCCCTGCTGGCGGACTTTTTCCGGGAAACCGCCAAAATGGTCACCGGCATCGACACCGACGCCTACGGCCCCATGTCCCGCCTGCTGGACGACCCCGCCCCCGAGGAGGAGCATGCGTCCCCCCAGGTCACCACCACTTTCCAGGGGACCCGCAGGGACCCCAGCCGGACCGGCGCCATCCAGGGGCTGGACATCCACAACTTCTCCCCTCGGGGCCTGATCCAGGGCTTCATGCAGGGGATGGCCGACGAGCTCCATGAGATGTACCAGGGCTACCTGGACAAGGGCGGCAAGCCCCCCGTCTCCATGATCGGCTCGGGCAACGGCCTGCGGAAAAACAAGCACCTGTGCAGGGTCTTTGAGTCCACCTTCGGCTGCCCCCTGGTCCTGTCCCAGAACCAGGAGGAGGCCGCCTGCGGCGCCGCCATCTACGCCGCCAGACATCAGGGCTGAATCGAAAAAAACACCATGGGAACGGCTTCACCGCCGTTCCCATGGTGTTTTTCTATTTTACTCCTGCTCCATCCGGGCAAGCACGGTCTCCAGGGGTGGGATGCTGGGGATGCCCCCCGACTGCTCCGTGGAGAGGCTGGCCGCCGTCACGGCGAACCGGCCGATGTCCGCCAGCTCCGCCTGGGTGAGCCGGTCAGGCTCCTTGTCCAGCTTCAGCAGTCTGGACACCGCACTGCCGCCGAAGATGTCCCCGGCCCCCGTGGTGTCGATGGGGTTGACCTTGGGTCCGGGCAGCCTGCAGGCCGCCGCTTTGTTCTGCATCAGGCACCCGTCCGGGCCCAGGGTGACCATGGCCAGGGAGACGCCATACTCCTCCAGCAGCTTCCGTGCCCCCTCCTCCGGGGTGCAGGACCAGAGGAAGTCCACTTCCTCATCGCTGATCTTCACCACGTCCGCCTGCCTGAGGCCCCACAGGATCTGCTCTCTGGCCTCGTCCTCGCTTTTCCACAGAGGCTTGCGCAGGTTGGGATCGTAGGTGATCAGCTTCCCCTGCTCCCTGGCATAGGCCACCGCCTTCCGGGTGGCGGTGCGCACCGGCTCGTCCGTCAGGCTCAGGGTGCCGAAATGGAACACCCTTGCCCGGTCGATCAGGGTCCGGTCCACCTCCTCCCAGCGCAGCTGGGTGTCCGCACCGGGCTTTCGGGCAAAGCTGAAGGAGCGGTCCCCCTTCTCATCAAAGGTCACAAAGGCCAGGGTGGTAAACACCTCCGGGTCTACCAGGATCCCGCCGGTCTCAATGCCGGCCTGCTCCAGGGTGTTCAGCAGCAGATGTCCGAAGGTGTCCTCGCCCACCTTGCCCAGAAAGGCTGTTTTCGCGCCATAGGCATTCAGGGCCGCCAGGAAATTGCCCGGAGCCCCGCCGGGATTGGCCGCCATGGTGGGGTAGCCGTCCTTGTCGGTGGACTTTGCGGCGAAGTCGATCAGCAGCTCGCCCAGCGCAACTACATCATAGGTCATCGTATTCCCTCCATCCGGTCACTTGGCAGGCGGATACTCGTTGCACAGCAGGCGGTAAGGCGGGACGTCCTCCTCAATGGCCGGGAACCGTCCCACAGGGGGATTGAACCGGTTGTCCGTGTTGTCGTCGTTGCACTGACTCACCTCGGCCAGCAGGACCGGCCCTGTGCCCTCCTCCACGTTGAAGTCGTGGTAGAGCCGCTGCTGCACATGGATGCTCTCACCCGGAGTCAGACGCACCACAGAGCCCGCCGGCACTGTGTAGGTCCGTCCGTCAGTGTGGACCGTCACATCGGACTCCAGGTCGATCTCCTCGTTGGGCAGGCTGTTGTACACCTTGATCAGCACGTTGCCGCCGCCGCAGTTGATGATATCCTCTGTCTTGTACCAGTGGAAGTGGTTGGGGGAGTACTGTCCCTCCTTGAGGTACAGCAGCTTTTCCGCATAGACCTTGGGGTATTTGTCCTGCATCTTGCGGTTGCCGTTGCGCAGGGTGATGAGAGAAAATCCCACCTTGTCAAAATCACCCAGTCCATAGTCGGTGATATCCCAGCCCAGCATGCAGTCCCGGACCTCGTCGTACTCGTGCCCGATGCTCTGCCACTGCTCGGGAGTGAAGTGACAGAATGGGGGCAGCTTTCGGTTGTATTTCTCGCACATCGCCTCAAGCTCCTTCAGAGCCGCGTTGATCTCACTTCGCTTCATGTGATGATCTCCTCCCAGATAAAATTTTTATGAAACAAAAACGCCGGACAAGTCCGGCGTTTTTGCTGAAATACTCAGATGTGATTACTTCTTGGTCAGGACGGAAACGCCGGTGTCAACCACCTTGCCGCCCAGATCCTCGCCGTCCAGCACGGCGACAGCGGCCTTGACGCCCTCATAGCCCATGGTGTCGGGGTTCTGAGCCATGGTGGCCAGGATGAAGCCGTCGTCGATCAGGCCCAGGATAGCATCGGACTTATCGAAGCCCACGCAGATGGTCTCGGCCTTGGAAGCCTTGATGGCGTTGCCGGCACCGGTGGTGGAGCCCTCGTTGGCACCGAAGATGCCCACGGCGCCCTGGGTGATGTAGTTCTCAGCGATGCTCTGGCTCTTAGCGGCGTCGCCCTCGCCATACTGGGTCTCCAGGATGGTGAAGTCGGTGCCCTCGAAGGCGGCGCGGAAGCCGGCCTCGCGCTTCAGAGTGGAGTCGGAAGCAGCGTTGGTGTTGATGATGCCGATGGAACCGGAGGTGACGCCCTTGGCGGTCAGCTCCTCCAGCATGGTCTTACCGGCGGTCTCACCGGCAGCACGGTTATCGGTGGAGAAGGTGGCCTCGCCTTCCATGTTGGCGGGGGAGTCCACATAGATGATCTTCACACCGGCGGCCTGGGCCTCCTTCAGAGCGGAGGTGATGGCGTCGGGGCCGTTGGCAGCCACCAGGATGGCCTTGCAGCCGGCGGAGACGGCGTTGTTGACCTGCTCGATCTGCTGAGCGTCGTCCTTGGTGTTGGGAGCCATGTAGGTCACGGTGACGCCCAGCTCCTTGGCGGCCTTCTGAGCGCCCTCATTCAGGGTGACCCAGTGCTGGTCGATGGAGTCCATGGTGATCAGAGCGATCTTGTAGTTCTTGCCGCCCTCGGCGCCGGAGCCCTCGGGCTTGCTGGCGCTGCCGCTGGCATTGCCATTCTCCTTGGGACCGCATCCGGCCAGCAGGCCAACCAGCATGGCCGGAGTCAGCAGAGCACTGATTAACTTTTTCACTTTCATTGTTTATCCTCCTCAAAAAATGAAGTTATATTTACACGGATCTTTGGACCCGGGTAAATCTCAGCGGAAAACTCACTTCTTGGCCTTCTTGGTACCCAGACCCTGACGGAACACCACGTCGATCAGCACAGCGCCGGTGACGATGATGCCGATGACGATTCTCTGGAGACCAACGGGGGCGCCGATGATGCCCAGGCCGTTCTCCAGGGTCTGCCACACGCCGGCGCCGGCAAAGGTGCCAAGCAGCAGGCCGCTGCCGCCCAGGGGGGAGATACCGCCGATAACGCCGGCGGCCACGCCGTACATCTCATAGACGTTGCCGGCCTCCATGTTGCCCATGCTGGCCTGTGCACACAGGATCAGGCCGACCACGAAGGCGCAGAAGGCGCTAATCAGATAGGTCTTGGTGATGGTGGCGAACACATTGACGCCGGACAGCTTTGCAGCCTCCACGTTGGAGCCGATTGCGTAGATGTGGCGGCCCGTTCTGGTCTTGTTCATAATGAAGAACACCACCACGAAAATCAGCAGCGCGATCCAGAAGGCGTTGTAGACACCCAGGGTCTTGCCGTAGTAGAAGAAGTTCTGGAAGGATTCGCCGGCCTCCTTGCCGATACCGGTGGAGATGGCGTCGGTGTTGCGGTTCCCGTTGACCATGTAGGCCACGCCGCGGGCGCAGAACATGGTGCCCAGAGTGGCGATGAAGGGGGGCAGCTTGAACTTGCCCACCAGAACGCCATTGATCAGGCCGATCATCATGCAGCACACCAGTGCAACCAGGATGGCCACAGGAATGGGTACGCCGCGGCACATCATGGTGGCGGAGATCATGGAGCTCATGGCGACCACGGAGCCGATGGACAGGTCGATGTTGCCCGTGATCAGGATCACGCTCTGTCCCACGCCCACCAGCAGGTACTTTGCCATGGAGCGCAGCAGGTTGAGCATATTGCCTGCGGTAAAGATATGGGGATCAATGGCACCAAACACCAGGTACAGCACGATCCATCCCCCAAAGGCGATCAGCGCAGCCCCCATCCCACGGACGGCGGTGAGCTTCTTGGTTGATTGATTCAATGTACTCATTGTTTCTTTTCCTCCCTTAAGTGGCATCCGCCGCGAACTTGTTTTCGAACTGAGTCGCCAGGGTCAGGATCTCAGCCTGAGTGGTCTCCCGGGCCATGACCTCACCGGTGATCCGACCGTCACACATCACAATGATCCGGTCCGCAACACCCATGACCTCAGGCATCTCCGAGGAGACGAACATAACGGCAATTCCCTGCTGCTTGAGCTGGTTCATGATGTTATAGATCTCGACCTTGGCCGCCACGTCGATTCCTCGCGTCGGCTCATCAAAGATGACCACGCGGGAATCTCTGGCCAGCCACTTGCCCACGACCACCTTCTGCTGGTTGCCGCCTGACAGATTGCCCGCGTTGATTTCCACATTGGGGGTCTTGATCCGGAGGTCCGCCACCGCCTTGTCGCACATCTGGGACTCTTTCTGGCTGTTCACCACGCCCAGGCCGTTGCAGATGATGTCCAGGTTGGGCAGCGCGATATTTTCCCGGATGGGCAGCTTGGTACACAGGCCGTCCTTCTTTCGATCCTCGGGGGCCAGCACGATGCCCGCCTGGATGGCGTCCTTCGGGTTCCGGATGGTCACGGTCTTTCCATCCAGGATGATCTCGCCGGATTCCTTGGGATCGGCTCCGAAAATCGCGCGGGTGGTCTCGGTGCGTCCCGCACCCATCAGACCGGCAAAGCCCACGATCTCACCGGCGTAGACCTCAAAGCTCACGTCACGCACCATGCGTCCCGCATTCAGGTTCCTGACCTCAAAAATTTTCTCGCCCTTGGGACATTCCACCCGGGGGAACTGCTCCTTGATCTCGCGTCCCACCATGTTGGTGATGATCTCATCCAGGGTCGTATCTTTAAAATTCATGGAGGTGATGTACTGGCCGTCACGCATGATGGTCACCCGGTCCACGATGTGCTGCAGCTCCTCCAGACGGTGGGAGATGTACACGATGCCGCAGCCATCATCGCGCAGCTTGTGGATGATGCGGAACAGCTCGTTGATCTCCTTGGCGGTCAGTGCGGAGGTGGGCTCATCCATAATGAGCACCTTGGCGTTCATGGACAGGGCCTTGGCGATCTCCACCATCTGCTGCTTGGAAACCGGCAGATTTCCCACCATCTCGGTGGGCGAGATGTCGATTTTCAGGTCAGCGAGGATCTTTCTCGCCTCGTCCTCCATCCCCCGCTTATCCAAAAAGATTCCGCGGTACTTCTCACGGCCCAGAAACATGTTTTCCGCCACGCTCAGGTGGGGACACATGTTCAGCTCCTGGTGGATGATAACCACACCCAGCGCCTGTGCCTGCTTGGTGGTGAGATTCCCGTACTCCTTGCCAAAAAGCTTTACCGTGCCCTCATCTCTCGTGTACACGCCGCTGAGGATTTTCATCAGTGTGGACTTGCCCGCTCCATTTTCGCCCAGCAGAGCCATAACCTCGCCGGACCTCAGTTCGAACTGGACATTATCCAATGCTTTTACACCAGGAAAATATTTATAAATTCCCTGCATAGAGACAACGACATCGTTCATACGCATGGTCACCCGTCTTTCCTTGGACTGCAATTTTGGGCAAATTGCTTTTTATCCCTACTCTCGCTGATAAAAATATAGCAATTGTTTCATCAAATGTCAATCGAATTGACAAATTTTTTCGTTCTGTCTCCGTCATTTTTCATTTTTTCAGAACATTATACAATTTGTTTTTGTTAATTTTAGTGAAATTCCTGGTTGATTTTTGAATACATGCTCTATATCGTATAACCAATTGAAGAATCATTCTCATAGAAGGAGGCATTCCAGCCATGCTCTATCACATCAATTCTCCGTCCCTGACCGTGTCCGTCTCCTCCCAGGGCGCCCAGCTCATGTCCATCCTGGGCAGCGACGGCACCGAATATCTGTGGCAGGGGGACGCCCGCTATTGGGGCGACCGCGCCCTGACCATTTTCCCCTATGTGGCCCGTCTGACCGGAGGCTCCTACACCTACCGGGGACAGACCTACCACCTGCCCATCCACGGCTTCGCCCCCACCGCGGAGTTCACTGTCTGCGATCAGGCCGCCGACTCCGTGGCCTTCTGCCTCACATCCAGCCCGGAATTTTATGCCATGTACCCCTTCCGTTTTCGCTATGAGATCCGCTACACCCTCCGGGACGACGTGCTGACCGTGCGGTCCACCGTTCAGAACCTGGACGACAAGACCATGTACTTTGGCATGGGCGGACACCCCGGCATCAACGTGCCCCTGGAAAAAAATCTGGGTTTTGAGGACTACGCCCTGGAATTCTCCCCCTGCACCCCCAGACGGGTGGAATTCACACCGGACTGCTTCATCACCGGAAACGCCCTCCCCTTCCCTCTGGACGGCGGCCGGCTCCCCCTGCGGCATGACATGTTTGATGAGGACGCCATTGTTTTGCAGGACGTGACCGGCCCGGTGACGCTGCGCAGCCCCTCCGGCACCCACGGGGTCACCCTGTCCGCACCGGACTACCCCTTCTACGGGTTCTGGCATACCCCCCGCACGGATGCCCCCTTTGTCTGCATGGAGCCCTGGTCCAGCCTGCCCGCCAGGCAGGACGTCGTCACGGATCTGGAGCAGCAGGCGGATCTGATCCCACTGGAACCGGATCACACCTACACTGCCGACTGGTCGCTGCACTGCTTCTGACCCCCACAAAGCAGGGACCGCCGGTGCGCCATAGGGCGCACCGGCGGTCCTTTTGTCATTTTTTCGGTTTGGAGCGGAAAATCAGGGCCACCACAAAGCCGAAGAAGATGGCTGCGGTGATGCCGGCGGAAGCGGCAGTCATGCCGCCGGTGAAGGCCCCCAGCAGGCCGTCCTCAGCCACCGCCTCCCTGACGCCCTTGGCCAGCAGGTTGCCAAAGCCGGTCAGGGGTACGGTCGCCCCCGCCCCGGCCCAATCCACCAAAGGCTGATAGAGCCCCAGTCCCCCCAGGATCACCCCGGCGGTGACATAGCAGACCAGGATTTTGGCGAAGGTCATGGCGGTCCGGTCAATCAGCACCTGCCCTATGACACACAAAAGCCCTCCGCACAGAAAGGCATTGAAATACTGCAACGAGACTTCCTCCTTTGAATGGGCCGCCTATGGGGCGGCGTCGATGGCCACGGCGTGGCAGATGCCCGGAATGGACTCCCCCTGGAAGGCGGTGGTGGGAGAGTGGAGTGCGCCGGTGGGACAAAACAGGATGCGCCGCCACTTCCCCCGCTCCATCTCTGTCAGCAGATGCCCCGTCAGCACCGAGGCCGCGCAGCCGCAGCCGGAGCCGCCGCAGTGTACGTCCTGCTTCTCCAGGTCGTAGATCATCAGGCCGCAGTCCACATGGCACCCGGACAGCTCCACCCCGTCCCGGCGGAACAGCTCCTCCAGCAGCTCACTGCCCAGTAGCCCCAGATCGCCGGTGACGATCAGGTCATAGTCCGCCGGACTCCGGCCGGTGTCCCGGAAGTGGGTGCGGATGGTCTCATAGGCAGCGGGTGCCATGGCCGCCCCCATGTTGTTGGTGTCGGTCACGCCCAGGTCCACGATTCTGCCCGCCGTCACATGGGTCACATAGGGTCCCGGCCCCTCCCGGCCCAAAATAACGGCTCCGGCGGCGGTCACCGTCCACTGGGCGGTTGGGGTCCGCTGGCCGCCGTATTCCAGCGGCGTGCGGTACTGCCGCTCTGCGCAGCAGAAATGGGAGGAGGTCACCACCCCCGCCCGGGTCCCGAAGTCGCCGTCCAGCACCATGGAGGCCAAAATCAGCCCCTCCCCCACAGTGGAACAGGCCCCGTACAGGCCGAAAAATGGAAGCGTCTGGTCCCTGACAGCGTAGGTGGAGGCCACACACTGGTTGAGCAGATCCCCGCCGAACAGCCAGTCCGGCATCCCGCCGGCCCGCTCCAGCGCCAGATTCAGGGCATGCTGCTGCATGGCGCTCTCCGCCTTTTCCCAGCTGGGCTGCTCAAATCGATCGTCGGGACAGATCTCATCAAAGACAGAGGCCAGAGGCCCCTCCCCCTCCTTGTGACCGGCCACACAGGCCCGCCCTAGAAATGACGGGGGATGGGCCAGCGCTGCCGTCTGTTCCCCCAGCTTTTTTGTGGACATTGCGCTCACCTCGCTTGTAGATTTAGAGCTAGTGTGCGGAGTTTTCCACATGTTATGCACAAAAAACCGCCCGATCCGGAAATTTTCCGGATCGGGCGGGTCTTTTTTGTGATTGACAGCTTGAAGAAGCTTACAGCTTCCACAGGCCGTGGAGATTACAGTATGCGTACACGCTGACGATCTCGTCGCCGGCGGCCAGCACAAAAGCGGCCTCAGGCTTCTCACCGGCCTTCAAATACTTGATCTGGCTGCCCTGCTTGGTCTCCAGCGCGATCCACTCGATGAAGTGCTCAGGGATCATGGGGTGCTCCACAGCGCCCACCTTGACGGTAGCCACGCCGTTCTCCTGGACCAGGACGGGGACATGCTTCTCAACAGCGGCATCCACCACGCCGGGGACCAGCTCAGACATCTTCTGACCACAGCACATCACAGGCACGCCTGCGTTGTTCAGGAAGGTGATGATATTGCCACAGTGCTCACAGCGATAGAACTTCATAGTATTTCCTCCATTGATCAATTATTGTTGAATGAAACTGAGTTTCTTAAATTATTTCTTATGCTGACTGTATTATAACCGGCCCGGCGCAAAAGCACAAGTGACTAAGTCACAATCTGTACAATTTTTATCAAGATTTCCTCAGAGGGTAAAATCCTCGTCCTTCAGGCCGGTGAAATCCGCCTTCATGGGGCGGGGCGGCACCCGCTTGAGGGGGTCGTAGCGAAAGGCGCGGCAGTGAGAACCGGCGGAGATCACGCCCTTCCGCTCACACACCACCTCAGTCTCGCTCAAGGTGCGGCTGCGGGTGCAGTAGGCGCAGCGAGGCTCAATTTTTTTCTGAAACAGGGACATGATCGCATTCCTCCCGGAGTTTTTCAATAGTATTTTATTATACTCCATTTCTCCGCTTTTTTCCACTGCTTTTTTTCAGCATGTGGAGCCCCACCCCCAGAAACGCCAGCCAGACCCCCCAGGCCCACAGGGCAGACAGGGCCAGGGCCTTATGGAAGTCCACCTGGGCCGTCATCTCCAGCTGCTGGGTCAGCCAGGCCCCCGTAGTCTCTCCCAGGGGCATCCACCGAACCGCTAGAGCGGTCAGCGCCGCAGACAGGCCCCCGTGGAGCAGCTTGCCCGCCAGATAGGTCTTGATGGACAGGCCGCTGTCCGCCAAAAAGCTCATCACCTGGCAGTGGACAGACAGGCCGGCCCAGCCCAGCATGAAGGCCGCCAGGGGCAGACGTCCCGCCAGGGTCCCGCCGTCGGACAGGGTGGCCACCCCGGAGGACATCTCCACCAGGCCGATCACCAGCTTCCGAAGGTCGGGCCGGGGCAGCCCAAGGGGGGTAAGCAGTACGGCAAGCACCCCGGCCAGGGCATCCAGCACCCCGGCCAGGGTCAGGGCCCGGAGGGCCACTGAGAAGAAAATCACAAAGGCGGAGATGTTCAGCACTGAGCTGAGGGCCCCGGTGATGGATTTGGTCAGGGCCGGGGCAAAGGCGGCCGTCCGGACCTCACAGCGCCCCCGCCCCCGGCCCGGCTTCTGGTCCGGGCGGTAGAAGCGGAACAGCAGGCCCACGATCAGGGAGGCCGCCACATGGGTCAGATAGAGCAGCATCCCCGCCGCGCTGCTGCCAAAGATCCCCGTCCCCACCACGCCCAGGATAAAGGCGGACCCGGAATTGTTGCAGAACGCCAGCATCCGCTCGGTCTCCACCTTGGAGCACTGGCCGCTCTCGTAGAGGGCGATAGCCGTCCTGGCCCCCACCGGGTAGCCCCCCACCACGCCAAGGGCCAGGGCGCTGGCACAGGTTCCGTTCACCCGGAACAGGGGGACCATCACCGGCTCCAGGACCTTGCCCAAATACCGGGACAGGCCCAGCTCCACCACCAGGGAGGACAGCACAAAGAAGGGGAACAGGGAGGGCAGAATCACATTCCCGCACAGCCGCAGCCCCTCCCGCACGGCCTGCATGCAGTCCTGGGGCCAGCGCAGCAGGGCCGCCGCCCCGCACAGCAGGCCGAGCCCCCACAGCAGATCGCGGTACTGAGATTTCAAAAGATGCCGGGTCATAAGCGCACTCCTCTCCAACCCCTGCTCCGGAAAATTCCCGGACTTGATTTTTTTCAAAAATGCGGTATGCTGTAATCTGCAATTCTAGCTCATATCGGAGGATATCAATTCTATGTATAAACTGCTCCACGGGGATCACTTTCCCCGCCTGTTCCGTCAAATGCGGGAGCACCCCGGCCAGTGGCTCTCCTGGCTGGTCCTGGCTCTCGGCCCCCTCCTCTCCTTCTGGATGGTGGAGATTCTGAACCAAAACAACATTTTTGCCGACCTGCAGCCCTGGCAGGTGGGGATGAACCTGATCTGGTACACCATCCTCTTTGCGCTGTGCCGCCTGATCCTGGGCCGGAACCGCCGGGCCGGTGCCCTGGGCGCTATTTTGTGCTTTGCGGTGGGTCTGGTCAACCACTACATCCTGCGTTTCCGGGGCCGCATCCTCTTCCCCGCCGATCTGGCCGGGTGGCGCACCGCCGCCAACGTGGCCGACGGCTTCGACTTCTCCATGGACCACTACATGGCCGAGGCCGCCATCCTGCTGGCCGCCTACCTCTTTTTGCTGTGGATGTGCCCGGCCCAGCGCAGGCGCCGGAAGCTGCCCCTCCCCCTGTCCGCCGCCGTGGTGCTGGGCGCGGCCTGTTACAGCTTCGCCTTTTTCCGCACCGACATGCTGCCCAATCTGGGCATCTACACCCAGCAGTGGGTGACCCAGGCCAACGGCTTTGTGCTCAACTTCACCGTGGCCGCCCGGTACAGCTCCGTGGACAAGCCAGAGGATTACAGCCACGACAAGGTGATGGAGCTGGTGGACAAGTACCCCGCCATCCCCGAGGACCCATTCACCACCCATCCGGTGAACATCATCGCAGTGATGAACGAGTCCTTTGCCGACTTCAGCATTTTTGATGAGATGTCCACCAACGAGGACCCCACGCCCTTCCTCCACTCCATGCGGGAGAACACGGTCCGGGGCCTGATGTACTCCCCGGTCACGGGCGGCGGAACCGCCAGCGTGGAGTTCGAGTACCTGACCGGCTTCTCCACCGTGTTCCAGCCCCCCCACACCGTGGCTTATCAGCTGTACATGGAGGAGAACATGCCCTCCCTGGCCGCCCTGACCTCCAGCCTGGGCTACCACACCACCGCCTTCCACCCCTATAAATCCTCCGGCTGGAACCGCCCCATCGCCTACCGGGATCTGGGCTTTGACGACCAGCTCTATGATGAGGATGTACCCAATCCCAGCCTGGTCCGCCACTACATCTCCGACCTGTGCGACTACCGGACCGTGATGGACCGGGTGTCCGCCCGGAATGGGGAGCCCATCTTCCTGTTCAACGTGACCATGCAGAACCACAGCGGCTACGCCCAGGGCTGGAACAACCTGGAGCGGGTGATCCAGCTGCCCGAGCAGCTGGCCGGGGCCGACCGCGGCGCCCAGCAGTACTTCAATCTGATCCGGGCCAGCGACGACGCCATGCGGGAGATGATCGAGCATTACAGCCAGGTGGAGGAGCCCACTATGATCATCTTTTTCGGCGATCACCAGCCCCCTCTGAACAACGAGTTTTACGAAAAGCTCTACGGCAAGCCCCTGGATCAGCGCACCACCAAAGAGGTGATGATGCAGTACGCCGTCCCCTTCTTCATCTGGGCCAACTACGACATTCCCGAGCGGGAGGATCTGGTCATCAGTCC
Source organism: Oscillospiraceae bacterium (assembly GCA_020025425.1). Taxonomy (GTDB): domain Bacteria; phylum Bacillota; class Clostridia; order Oscillospirales; family Oscillospiraceae; genus Lawsonibacter. Next base: position 29,774 of record JAHHSD010000013.1, on the reverse strand, counting down.
CAACTACCTGGGGGTGCTCACCGCCCAGCTGGCCGGTCTGCCCATGACGGGCTATATGAATTTCCTGGCCCAGCTCTATCAGGTGCTGCCCGCCATCACCCCGGTGGGCTTCCTCACCCCGGAGGGCGAGGCCCTGACCCGGGACGAGCTCAACGAGGAGCAGAAACAGTGGCTGGACACCTATGAGACCCTCAATTACTGCGGCATGGTGGACCTCTTTGACGAGGCCCGGGGCATGTTCTGTCTCCCCGAGTCCCCCTTCTGATCCCTTCCGTCCCCCGGCAGGGCGCTCCTACGAGCCCCTGCCGGTTTTTATTTCTCTTGTCCTGCCCGCCCGCTCCGTGGTAGAATCAGGAGCAAGAGAACCGCTGGGGGCGCACAGTGAGATTCTATGCGCGCCCCGCCCCGCCCATGCCCCGATTTGTCCGCTGTGAAGTCAGGAGGTCCGCCCATGAAGCAGCACGAGATCACGTCCCCCATCCCTCTGCTGGATCAGCAGGGAAACCTGACCCAGCCCGGCTGGGCCCGGAAGCTCTATCCCCAATACGACCGGAGCCGCATCAAGGTCTCCCCCATGCGCCGCAAGGAGTGGGACTACTATCTGGTCACCGACGGACAGGCCGCCCTGGCCCTGACCATCGCGGACAACGGCTATATGGGGCTGGACTCCATCTCCCTGCTGGACTTCAAAGCCGGGTGGCAGGTCACCAAAAGCCCCATGCGGGCCATGCCCCTGGGCAGAACGGCCCTGCCCGCCACCTCCGCAAAAGGGGTCAGCGTCAGCTCCGGCCGGGGCTACGGCCTGATGTTTGCCAACGACGGCCGCCGGCGCATCCTCACCGCCCACATGGACAATTTCCGGGACGGACAACCCCTGGACGCCCAGATCACTTTGACCGATGAGCCCCCGGAGTCCATGGTCATCTGCACCCCCTTTGAGCAGCCCGGCCACTTCTATTTCAACCAGAAGATCAACTGCCTGCGGGCCAGCGGGGCGGTCAGCCTGGGGGACCGGGTCTGGCCCTTCCGCCCGGAGACCGCCTTCGCCGTGCTGGACTGGGGCCGGGGCGTGTGGCCCTACCACGAGAGCTGGTACTGGGCCTCAGCCTCCGGTCTTTTGGACGGGGCCGGCTTCGGCTTCAACCTGGGCTATGGCTTTGGGGACACCCGGGCCGCCACCGAGAACGTCCTGTTCTACCAGGGCCGCGCCCATAAGCTGGGCCATGTCATTTTCCACATCCCCCTGTGCAGGGGCCGCCGGGACTACCTGTCCCCCTGGACCCTGGAGAGCGACGACAAGCGCCTGATGCTCACCTTCCAACCTGTCATGGACCGGGCCGCCCTCACCGACGTCAAGCTGCTGAAAAGCGACCAGCACCAGGTGTTCGGCCGCTTCTCCGGTCAGGTGGTGCTGGATGCGGGGACCGTGCTGGAGCTGCGGGACTTTTTCGGCTTTGCCGAGCGGGTGGAGAACAAATGGTGAGGGAGACGAGCACCCGGGAGCAGGTCCGGCTGGTGGACACCCCCCTGGGACAGATTCGCTACACCCTCCGCCAGAAGAAGGTCCGCCGGCTCACCCTGCGTGTGGACCCCACCGGCGCGGCCATTCTGACCACCCCTCTGTCCTGCCCCCTGCGCCGGGCCGACCAGTTTGTGGCGGAGAAATCCCCCTGGCTCCTCCGCGCCGCCCGGCAGCAGCGGGACATGGCCGCCCCCCTGCTGCCCCCGGTGAGCCGGGAGGACTGCCTGGCCCTGCTGCGGGAGGCCCTGGACCAGGTCTATCCCCTTGTCGCCCCCCTGGGGGTGGTCTACCCCCAGCTCAAGGTCCGGCGGATGAAAACTCAGTGGGGCAACTGCCACTACCACCAGGGCTACATCACCCTGAACACCGCCCTGGGCCGCTGTCCCCCGGAGCTGCGCCGCTATGTGGCCCTCCACGAGCTGGTCCACTTTCTCCACCCGAATCACGGCCCCGGCTTCCGGGCCATGATGGACCGCCTGATGCCGGATTGGCCGGCCAGACGGCAGGAGCTGCGCCGCTATGCCGCCGCTTTAGACCCACAGGCATAAAAAAACCGCCCCGATGGAGCTTCCATCGGGGCGGTTTTGGATTTAATAGCGGCGGCGTCTGCCGGAATAGCGGCTCTGTCTCCTTCCGCCTGTGGGACGGCGGCGCTTGTGGAATACGGCAAAGCGCAGCACCAGGACCACGATCACGGCCAGGACCAGGCCCAGGAGCACCTTGGTCTCGGTCCGGCTGAAGAACTTGATGATCTGGGCCTTCCGGTAGAGGAGCTCGGAGCGCTCCACGCTGTTGACGGCCACCAGATCCAGGCTGCCGAACTCCTCCCCGTTGTAGGAGAGGGTCATGGTGCCCAGCACCTGGCCCGCCTTGATGGGGGCCTCTACACTCTTCTGAAAGAGGGCCACTTCGGTCTCGATCTCGTTGACGTCCAGGTCCACGGGGAGGACTCTGGAAAATTCACCCACCGGCTTGACCATGACGGAGTCGGTCTCCTGGGACAGGGTCACCTCCACCTGGGCCACCGGGGCATCCCCCTTGGAGATGGTGGTGTACTTGAAATTCTTGAAGCCCCACTTCAGCAGCGCACGGCTCTCGGAGAACTGGCGGCGGTCCACGCTGTCACCGTTTTTCACATTCTCCGCACCCAGCACGGCGCAGACCAGATACTCGTCTCCGTCCACGGCGGCGGAGACCAGACAGTGGCCCGCCTCGTCGGTGGTGCCCGTCTTGACGCCGATGGCCTTGTCGTAGACATAGCCCATGTAGTGCCAGTTGGAGATCAGGCCGTTGGTGTTGTAGAACTGCCGGGGGCCGGACAGGTTGGTGGCCGGCATCTCATAGCTGGCCGTGGAGACGATGGTGCGGATGATGTCGTGCTTCATGGCCTCCACGGTAAACAGGCAGATGTCATAGGCGGTGGTGTAGTGGTCGTCGGCGTGCAGACCGTGGGCGTTGGAGAAATGGGTGCCGGTGCAGCCCAGCTCCTGGGCCCGGCGGTTCATCATGCCCACAAAGGAGACCTTGTCACCGGCCACCGTCTCGGCCAGGATGTTGGCCGCCTCGTTGGCGGAGGGCAGCAGCAGGCAGTAGAGCAGGTCCCGCACGGTCAGCACCTCGCCGGGCTTGATGTTGGCCGTGGAGCCCTGGGCGTGGAGCCCCTCCATGGCGCTGGCGCTGGCGGTGACGGGCTGGTCCAGGGTCAGCTCCCCCCGGTCCACGGCCTCCACCGTCAGCAGGGCGGTCATCACCTTGGTGATGCTGGCGGGATAGGCCTTCTCCCGGCCGGCCTTCTCATAAAGGACCTCGTTGTGGCTGGCGTCCATCAGGATGGCGTGTTTGGCCGTAACTTCGGGCGCGTCCGCGGCGTAGGCCGAGATGGGGGCCAGAGCGGTCAGGAGCAGGGCACAGGCGAGCAGCAGCGAGAATACGCGATATTTTTTCATAGAAAAGTCCTCATCTATATGATATACTGATATTGTAAAGTACGGGTCGGATCGGGGGCCGGCAAACCGCTTGCTGTGCGGTGTGTGCGGCCGCTGTACGTTTGTTATAGTATAGCAAACTTCTATTCTGTCCGCAACTGTCGGGAGGAAGAAAAATGAAGGGACTGTCTGCATATGAAAAGCTGTCTGTGGCCCTGGCCGCCTGCTTCCTGCTGATCTGTTCCGTTTATTTCTATACCCAGCGTTCCGTGGACGAACCCTATCGGGTGGAGCTGTCCCGCCAGCCCGGACAGAGCCAGGCCGTCCCGGACCCCTCCGCGCCGGAGGACTGGCCGGACAGTCTGCTCCCGGGCGAGCGCATCAACGTGAATACCGCCCCGGCGGGCGATCTGACCCGCCTGCCCAACATCGGGGAGAAGCGTGCGGCGGATATCGTGGAATGGCGGGAGACCCATGGCCCCTTCCAGTCGGTGGACGACCTGACTGAGGTCCCGGGCATTGGGGAAAAGACCCTGGAGCGGCTGAGAGAATACATCACTGTGAGTACCACAGATTAAGGAGCAAGCATGGCAAAGATTCTGGTAGTAGACGACGAGCCCGTCCTGGTCAAGGGCATAAAATTCAATCTGGAGCACGAGGGATATCAGGTCCAGACCGGCTGCGACGGCCAGGAGGCCGTGGATCTGGCCCGGGAGGGCAGCTTCGATCTCATCATCCTGGATCTGATGATGCCAAAGATCGACGGGCTCCAGGCCTGTATGCGCATCCGGGAGTTCTCCAATGTCCCGGTGATCATGCTCACCGCCCGGGGGGAGGACGCGGACAAAATCATGGGCTTTGAGTCCGGGGCGGACGACTATATCACCAAGCCCTTCAACATCCTGGAGCTGAAGGCCCGGGTCCGGGCCCTGCTGCGCCGCTCCGGGGCCACGGTCCAGCAGCAGGGCGGCAGCGAGCAGCTGACGGTGGGCCACATCACCCTGGACACCGTGGAGCGCTCCGCCCGGAAGGACGGGGTCCCCGTGGAGCTGACCGCCAAGGAGTTCGATCTGATGGAGCTTCTGATGCGCAACCCCGGCCGGGTGTACAGCCGGGAGAACCTGCTCAACGTGGTCTGGGGCTACGAGTATATCGGGGAGTTCCGCACGGTGGACGTCCACATCCGCCGGCTCCGGGAAAAGCTGGAGCTGGATCCGGCCAACCCCGCCTACATCCGCACCAAGTGGGGTGTGGGCTACTACCTGTCCAACCGGTAAAGTCCGCCCCTGTTTTTACAACTTTAACATTTCGTCTGTAGATTATCCCCTCCCCCTGTGCTATCCTGTACCATAGAAGGTCCCTCATCTCACCGACGCGGGACCAGGAAAGGAGAACACGTTGTGAACGTCATTTCCCTGCTCACCCCCAAGGCCCAGGCGGCCTACCTCTACGACGACTTCACTGTCCGTCAGGGGCTGGAGAAGCTCCACGCCCACGGCTATACCGCCCTCCCTGTCCTGTCCCGGGAGGATGGCAGCTATGTGGGCACCATCAGCGAGGGGGATTTCCTCTGGGGTCTGCTGGACCGCGAGGACAACAGCCTGCGGGCCCAGGAAAAGCTCCCGCTCATCCAGCTGCTGCGGCCCAACTTCAACCCCGCTGTCCGCATTGATGTGACCTCGGAGCAGCTGCTGGATCAGGCCATGCAGCAGAGCTTCATCCCCGTGGTGGATGACCGGGGGGCCTTTGTGGGCATCGTCACCCGGCAGAACATCATCCGCCACCTGACCACCCCCAAGGTGGACCACAGCGAGCGGGCCGCCTACCGGGCCGCCCCTGTTTTTTCCAGCGTACATTAAAATAATCGTCAGGATGGCTCCCTGCCGTTCCACGAGTCTGAAAGAAGCATACTTAATATGCCAAAACCCAGAAATACTCTGAAAAACGAAACAACCATCCTATGGATCTCTTTTGTTGCCGGTCTTGGATGTGCCGTGGTGGAGCTGCTGGGCGCCATTTATACCCACTCCGAGTCCGTCCTGATGGACGCGGCCTACGACGCCTCAGAGCTGATCATTATCATCCTGACCCTCTTTCTGACTCCCCTGTTTCATAAGCCGATCTCCGAAAAACACCCCTATGGCTTTTTACAGGTGGAGTCCATCTTTATCATCATCAAAAGCTTCATGCTGCTGTCTGTCACGGTGGGTCTGTCTGTCAGCAGCATCCAGACCGCCCTGTCCGGCGGCAACCACGTCAACGGCGGGCAGATCTCTCTGTTCCAGCTGTGCCTCGGCCTGTTCTGCCTGGCCATCTACCTGCTGATGCGGCATTTGAACCGCAGCCTCTCCTCCCCCACTGTCCACGCAGAGCTGCTGGGCTGGAAGCTGGATATCAGTTACAGCCTGGGTCTGTCCATCGCATTCTTCCTCTCCCAGTTCCTGTCCATTACCCCATTGGCCTTCCTGGCCCCCTATTTTGACCAGATCGTAGCGGTGGCGGTGGTCCTGTTCATGCTGCCCGAAAACCTGAGCATGCTCTGGCAGGCCATCCAGGACGTGTTCCTCTTTGCCCCCGGGGACGACATCACCGACCAGGTCAAGGAGATCTGTGAGCCGATCCTGGCCCAGTACCAGTTTGAGCCCCTTTTTTATGACATCACCCGCACAGGCCGCCGTCTGTGGATCTCCGTCTATTTTCAGATCGCCCAGGACGCGCTGTCCATCCAGGCCCTTCAGAATGCCTCCACTCAGGTGCGCTCCGCTCTGTCAGAGCAGTTTGACAGCTGCACCAGCGAGCTGATTGTCACCACGGACCATGCTGTGGACCCAGCCTATGCCCGCTGCATGTCCGTATCTATCCCATCCAATGAACCGGAGGCCCTATGAACCATATGAAACATGCTGTCCGTATTATTTTGCTTGTCATCATCCTTTATCTGACGCTGGGCGCCATTGTCCCCTTCCTCATCCACCCAAAGATCAGCGAGGAGACCATCCGGCGCACCGCCCAGACCGAATACTTCGGCCAGGGGGACAGCGGAGAGCGGGTGGCCGTACTCTCGGACAACGGCGAGGCCCTGGCCCACCGCATCCGGATGATCTCCCAGGCCAAGGAGCGGATCATTCTGTCCACCTTTGACTTCCGCCCGGATATCGCGGGTCGGCAGGTGCTGGCCGCCCTCCACGATGCCGCCGCCCGGGGCGTCCGGGTCCAGGTGCTGGTGGACGGGATCTCTGGTCTCCTGCGCATGGAGCGCAATCCGGAATTCTACGCCCTGTCCGCCCAGCCCACCGCCGAGGTGCGGCTCTACAACCCGGTCCGCCCCTGGCTGCCATGGACCCTGATGGGCCGGCTCCACGACAAGTATTTCGTGGTGGATGACCAGGCCTACATCCTGGGCGGGCGCAATACATACAGCTTCTTCCTGGGCGACCAGGAGGGCTATAAGAACTACGACTGGGACGCCCTGGTCTACTGCGATACCGCCCACCCCTCCCTGGACCAGGTGGTGGATTACTTCCACAGCGTGTGGGACGGCGGCAGCTGCAAGGTGTTCCACAACGACCCCAAGCTGCTCCGGAAGCAGTCTGTGGCAAATGCCGCCCGGGACCTTGCCCAGCTCTACGCCCAGATGGAGCAGGACCACCCGGACTGGTTCACCCCCATAGACTACCGCTCCATCACCGCCCCCGCCGGCAAGATCACCCTCATGTCCAACCCCATCGGCCTATACAGCAAGGAGCCGGTGGTCTACTATCAGCTCACCCAGCTGTTCTCCCAGGCCAAAGAGGAGGTTTTCTTCCACACCCCCTACATCATCTGCAACCGCTGGATGCTGGATCAGCTGGCCATGGTGTGCGGCCGCGTCCCCCAGGTGACCATGCTCACCAACTCGGTGGCCAACAACGGCAATTTCTTCGGGGCTATGGACTACTGGGCCAATAAGCAGAAGGTGCTGGACACCGGACTCCAGGTGCTGGAGTACGACAGCGGCATCTCCTACCACGGCAAGTGCGCCGCGGTGGATGACCGCCTGGCCCTGATCGGCTCCTTCAACTTCGACATGCGCTCGGCCTACCTGGACACGGAGCTGATGCTGGTGATAGACAGCCCCCAGGTCAATCAGTCCCTCCGGGAGAAGATGGCGGTCTACGAGGACGAGGCCCTGCGGGTGGACGACCTGCACCACAGCACCGCCCCCGACGGGATCACCGCCCAGGAGATCCCCGCATCCAAGGCCGTTATGATGGCGGTGTTCCGCGTTCTGGGCGGCTGGGCCAGGTTCCTGTTCTAGTTAACGGCTCTCAAATTCATTTAAGCGGCCTGTACCGGGTATCAAGACCAACGGTACAAGCCGCTTATCTTATTTCCCGTCTCCTCTTGTCTCTTTTTACCGGTATATCATGGAAAAAGAACGGTTGCATTTGGCGTAAAGACAGGTTAAAATAAGTTTGACCCGGGGAGGTCCTCCCCATCCCACCCGACAGAAACGGGCAGAGGTCCCGCTCCGTGCGGTCCCCGTAAGTTCCCAAAGGAGGAATCATATTTGGATACCATTTATATTACCGGACACCGCAATCCCGACACAGACTCCATCGTCTCCGCCATGGCCTACGCCGCCCTGAAGAACGCTCTGGGCGACCGCCAGTACCAGGCCGCCCGTCTGGGCCAGGTCAGTGATGAGACTCAGGCCGTGTTGGACCGCTTCGACGCCCAGCCCCCTCAGCTCATCTCCAACGTACGCACTCAGGTCATGGACCTGGATTTCGATACTCCCCCCATTCTCTCCCCCGCCGTTACTCTCAGCCGCGCCTGGCAGATGATGAAGAAGGACAAGATTTCTGTCCTGCCCATCGCCAACGAGGACGGCACACTCTATGGCATGATCTCCGCCGGTGACGTGGCCAACAACGATGTGGCCTCCATCCGGGAGTCCTACATCAAGGAGGTCCCCGTCTACAATCTGCTGTCCGTGCTGGAGGGCCGCGTGCTCAACGAGAGCGCCGAGATGAAGGACGTGGTCTCCGGCGAGATCACCCTCGCCCTGCCCACCGGCCGGGAGAACCTGATCTTCTCCAACCCCGACAGCATCGTAGTCTGCGGCGACCAGCCCGACATGATCCGCCGGGCCATTGATCTGAACGTGAACTGCATCATTGTCTGCCAGGCCGAGGTCAGCCAGGAGCTGCTGGAGCTGGAGACCCAGTCCTGCATCATCTCCACCCCCCTGGACGCCTACCGCGCTGTGCGTCTGGTCTGCCACGCCCTGCCCATCAGCGGCATCTGCAAGCGGGAAAATCTGGTCTACTTCCACCTGAACGACTACATCGACGATGTGCGCAACAAGGTGCTGGAGAGCCGCTTCCGCGCCTACCCCATCCTGGACGAGAACGAGCATGTGGTGGGCACCCTGTCCCGGTTCCATCTGCTGAAGCCCCGCCGCAAGCGTGTCATCCTGATGGACCATAACGAGCGGGCCCAGTCCGTGCCCGGCCTGGAGCAGGCCGATATCCTGGAGATCGTGGACCACCACCGCCTGGCTGACATCGAGACCAACAACCCCATCTATGTCCGCAACGAGCCCGTGGGCAGCACCACCACCATCGTGGCCGGCATGTACCAGGAGAAGGGCCTGATGCCCACTGCCAAGATCGCCGGCCTGATGGCCGCCGCCATCGTGTCCGATACCGTCATGTTCAAGTCCCCCACCTGCACCCAGCGGGACATCGACGTGGCCCACCGCATGGCCCGCATCGCCAACGTCTCCCTGGAGGAGATCGGCCAGGCCATCTTCTCCGCCAGCAGCGGCGCGGACAAGACCGTGGAGGCCATGCTGAACACCGACTACAAGGAGTTCCACATCGCCGGCCACAACCTGGCTGTCAGCCAGATCACCAGCATGGACTCCGAGCTGCTGCTCCAGCGCAAGGACGAATTCCTGGCGGCCATGGACGCCATCCGCCAGAAGAAGAAGCTGGACACCGTGCTGCTGATGATCACCGACGTGCTGATGGACGGCACGCAGCTGCTGTTCGCGGGCGACGAAAAGACCATTCGCCAGGCCTTCGGCATCCGTCCCGACGCCGAGAACTGCGCCTTCCTGCCCAAGATCATGTCCCGTAAGAAGCAGGTCATTCCCATGCTCTCCAGTCTCTGGGGCTGATTTTACCGCCTTCCCGCTCTCCCCTCACCGGGAGAGCGGTTTTTTATGCATCGCACCGACTGAAGCCCCGTTCCGTGCCCCCTTTTCCATTTGACAGGGGCAGTACAAAGGTCTACAATGGGAAAAGCGTCCCCGCTGGGGGCAGAATGAAGGAGGGACCGCCATGGATATCCAGGGCCTGCAAAAACTCACACTGCTGGACTATCCCGGCAAGGTGGCCTGCACCGTATTTCTGGGCGGCTGCAACCTGCGCTGCCCCTTCTGCCACAACGGCGATCTGGTTGTGGACTCCGTCCCCGCCCAGCTGAACAGCGACCGGCTGCTGGACTTTCTGCGCAGGCGGCAGGGCCTGCTGGACGGGGTGTGCATCACCGGGGGCGAGCCCCTGCTCCGCCCCGACCTGGCCGATCTGCTGCGTTCTGTCAAGGCGCTGGGCTACCCGGTCAAGCTGGACACCAACGGCTTCCACCCGCACCAGCTCAGGCAGCTGGTGGAGGACGGTCTGGTGGACTATGTGGCCATGGATGTGAAAAACTGCCCCGCCCGCTTCGCTGAGACGGCCGGTCTGCCCGGTCTGGACCTGGCCCCCTTTCAGGAGAGCCTGTCCTTCCTGCTGTCCGACGCGGTGGAGTATGAGCTGCGCACCACCGTGGTGCGGGAATTTCATGATGAGGCCGCTTTCCGGGCCCTGGGACCCTGGCTCCAGGGGGCCAGGCGCTATTTTCTCCAGTCCTTCGTGGATCGGGACACCGTCCTGTGCCCCGGTCTGAACCCCTGTACACCGGAGGAGCTGGCCCGCTTTGCAGACCTGGTGCGCCCCTTTGTCCAAGCCGTGGAGCTGCGGGGAATTTAAGCTTTTCCATTTGACATCTGAAAGTTTCAGCGAGGGTGACAAAAATCACCCTCGCTTTTTGTGTAACAATATATTGTGTTTTATTTTATTATTGTTAACTACATGTTGACGCCCCTCGTTCAAAATGCTATATTAGATAGGCACACCCCGCCGGGTCCCCGGCGTTTACGATGCGATATCACAGTGGAGGGATTTTATGTATCGAGTGACCAAGCGCGACGGATCCGTCGCTGAGTTTGAAATCGGAAAGATCAGCGCTGCCATTACCAAGGCCTTTCAGGCCCTGGACAAGCAGTCCCATCCCAGCGTGATCGACATGCTGGCTCTGCGGGTGACCGCTGACTTTGAGCCTAAGATCCACAATCACCTGATTGCCGTGGAGGATATCCAGGACAGCGTGGAGACCGTCCTGTCTGAGGCCGGCTACGCTGACGTGGCCAAATCCTATATCCTGTACCGCAAGCAGCGGGAAAAGATCCGCAATGTGAATTCCACACTTCTCAACTACAAGGACCTGGTGGACGACTACCTCCAGATCAACGACTGGCGGGTCAAGGAAAACTCCACCGTCACCTACTCGGTGGGCGGACTGATCCTGTCCAACTCCGGCGCCATCACCGCCAACTACTGGCTCAGCGAGATCTACGACCAGGAGGTGGCCGACGCCCACCGGAACGCCGACCTGCACATCCACGACCTGAGCATGCTCACCGGCTACTGCGCCGGCTGGTCCCTGAAGCAGCTCATCCGCGAGGGGCTGGGCGGCGTCCCCGGGAAGATCACCTCCTCCCCCGCCAGCCACCTGTCCACTCTTTGCAGCCAGATGGTCAACTTCCTGGGCATCATGCAGAACGAGTGGGCGGGCGCCCAGGCCTTCAGCAGCTTTGACACCTACCTGGCCCCCTTCGTCAAGGTGGACCACCTGACCCAGAAGGAGGTCAAGCAGTGTATCCAGTCCTTCATCTATGGGGTCAACACTCCCTCCCGCTGGGGCACCCAGGCCCCCTTCTCCAACATCACCCTGGACTGGACCGTCCCCGCCGACCTGGCCAGCCAGCCCGCCATCGTGTGCGGCAAGGAGATGGACTTTACCTACGGCGACTGCAAGCAGGAGATGGACATGGTCAACAAGGCCTTTATTCAGATCATGATTGAGGGCGACGCCAACGGCCGCGGCTTCCAGTACCCCATCCCCACCTACTCCATCACCAAGGATTTTGACTGGTCTGACACGGAGAACAACAAGCTCCTCTTTGAGATGACTGCCAAGTACGGCACCCCCTACTTCTCCAACTACATCAACTCCGACATGGAGCCCTCCGACGTGCGCTCCATGTGCTGCCGCCTGCGTCTGGATCTGCGGGAGCTGCGCAAAAAGTCCGGCGGCTTCTTCGGCTCCGGCGAGTCCACCGGCTCTGTGGGCGTGGTCACCATCAACCTGCCCCGCATCGCCTACCTGGCCAAGGACGAGGCCGACTTCTACCACCGTTTGGACAAGCTGATGGACATTGCCGCCCGGTCCCTCAAGACCAAGCGCACCGTCATCACCAAGCTGCTGGACGCCGGGCTCTACCCCTACACCAAGCAGTACCTGGGCACCTTTGACAACCACTTCTCCACCATCGGCCTGATCGGCATGAACGAGGCCGGCCTGAACGCCAAGTGGCTGAGGAAGGACCTGACCGACCCCAGCACCCAGCAGTTTGCCAAAGACGTACTCAACCACATGCGCGAGCGCCTGAGCGACTACCAGGAGCAGTACGGCGACCTCTACAACCTGGAGGCCACCCCCGCCGAGTCCACCACCTACCGCTTCGCCAAGCATGACAAGGAGCAGTTCCCCGACATCATCACCGCCAACGAGGACGGCACCCCCTACTACACCAACTCCTCCCACCTGCCCGTGGGCTACACCGAGGACATCTTCTCCGCCCTGGACATCCAGGACGAGCTCCAGACCCTGTACACCTCGGGCACCGTGTTCCACGCCTTCCTGGGCGAGAAGCTGCCCGACTGGAAGGCTGCCGCCAATCTGGTGCGCAAGATCGCCGAGAACTACAAGCTGCCCTATTACACCATGTCCCCCACCTACTCTGTCTGCGCCGAGCACGGCTACCTGGCCGGTGAGCAGTACACCTGCCCCCACTGTGGCCGGGAGACCGAGGTGTACAGCCGCATCACCGGCTACTACCGCCCGGTGAAGAACTGGAACGACGGCAAGAGCCAGGAGTTCAAGGACCGGAAGGTCTACGACATCGGCCGCTCCGCCCTCCGCCGGGCCGGCGCCGCCGGCTCCCCCGTCACCGTGGAGCAGGAGGAGCGCCCCGCTCCCGTCAAGGCCGCCCTCACCGGCGAGCTGATGCTCTTTGCCACCCGCACCTGCCCCAACTGCCGCCAGGCCGAGGAGCTCCTGGGCCAGGCCGGCATCCCCTACCGCAAGGTGGTAGCCGAGGAGAACCCCGACCTGACCGTCCGCTACGGCGTCCGTCAGGCCCCCACCCTGGTCTTTGAGAACGGCGGAGATCCCGTCAAGCTGGTGGGTCTGGGCGCGGTGCGCACCTACATCAGCACCCACAAATCCGCAGTGGGCTAGGCAATTCCACCGAAAATATTGTAATCCACAGGGAATTGCAGTATAATGGACGAAATCCCAGCATTGGGACTTCGTCCATTTTTATTGCTGTCTCACACAATGTATCAAACCCACACTGGTTCATTCAGAAAAGCGAGGTGCGTTCCATGTATGATATCATCACCGTAGGCGGAGGACCGGCCGGTCTCACCGCTGCCCTGTACGCCGCCCGGGCGGGCAAATCCGTGCTGGTGCTGGAGGGCGAAACCACCGGCGGACAGATCAACTTCTCCCCCCAGGTGGACAACTACCCGGGCCTGCCCGGCATGAGCGGCCAGCAGTTTGCCCAGACCCTGACGCAGCAGGCGCTGGATCAGGGGGTGGAGATCCGCAGCGAGGCCGTCACCGCCATGCGGGTCCACGGATCTCAGATGGAGCTGACCACCTCCCAGGGGACCTACCAGTCCGTCGCTCTGGTGATCGCCACCGGCGTGACCCAGCGCAAGCTGGGCCTTGAGGGCGAGGACGCACTGATCGGCGCCGGGGTGTCCTACTGCGCCATCTGCGACGGCGCCTTCTATCAGGGCCGCCCCGTGGCCGTGGTGGGCGGCGGCGACACCGCCTTGCAGGAGGCCCTGTTTCTCACGGAGCGCTGCTCCAAGGTCACTCTGATCCACCGCCGGGACCTGTTCCGGGGTGAGTCCCGGCTGCTGGACCAGCTCCAGGAAAAGCAGAACGTGGAATTTCTGCTCAGCAGCCGGATCGAGAAGCTTGTCAGCGACGGGGACGGGCTGACCGGCCTGGTGGTCAAGAACCTCAAAACCGGCCGGGACCAGGAGCTGGCCGTGGACGGCCTGTTTGTGGCTGTGGGCCAGGAGCCCCAGAACGAGATTTTCTCCAACCTGGTCATCACCGATGACCGCGGCTATCTGATGGCCGGTGAGAGCTGCGCCACCAGCCTGTCCGGTATCTTCGCCGCCGGCGACTGCCGCTCCAAGACGGTCCGCCAGCTGACCACTGCCGTGGCCGACGGCGCAGTGGCCGGTCTGGCCGCCTGCGAGTATGTGGACAGCCACCGGAGCTGAGGAGTGACCCTGCGATGAACCCCAACAAATCCAACCAGTCCAAGAGGAGCGCCCAGTCGGGCGCTCCCTCTGTTTCCCGCCCCCTCCAGGCGGCCCTCACCCTGGGCTACGGCCTGTGCTGGGGCCTGGTCTGTGTCTACCTGACCCTCCGGGTGAGCCGCTGGCTCTCCCTGCTCCTCCACCGCCCCTGCGTCCTGCCCACCGCACTGGTCTTTCTGGCCTTCTGCGCCATGAGTATGGCCATGGGCAAGACCTATATGGTGGGCCGGCACCGGTGGAGCACCTATCTGTGCGGCGTCTCCACCTTCCTGGTCCTCTACCTGTCCATGTCCGTGGTGCTCTCCGACCTCATCCGCCTGGTCCTCGGGCTGGCCGGTGCCGATCAGACCCGGGCCTTCCGGGTGCTGGGCTGGGGCTGCCTTCTGTTCACCCTGGGTGCGGCCTGTGCGGGCTTCTGCCACGCCCAGCGCATCAAGCTGGTCAACCACTCTCTCGTCTGCTCCGGCCTGACTGAACCCCGCCGCCTGGTGCTCCTGTCCGACCTGCACATCGGCTACTATGTGGGGGTCCGGCACATCCAAAAGGTGGTGGAGCAGGTCAACCGGCTCCTCCCCGACCTGGTGGTCATCTCGGGGGACATCATCAACGCGGGCAACACCCGGGAGTGCCCCGAGCTGGACCAGGTGGCCCGGCTGCTCAGCCAGCTCCAGGCCCGGGAGGGCGTCTTTGCCGTGGTGGGCAACCATGACCCCGACGTGTCCGACCCCGATTTTCAGCAGTTTCTGAACGACGCCCACATCACCCTCCTGGAGGACCAGGTCTGGTCCGACGGCAGGCTCCAGCTGGTGGGCCGCACCACCCGGACCAAGCCCCGGAAGGAGCTGGACCAGCTGACCGCCGACCTGGACCCCCGGCTGCCTGTGGCCGTGGTGGACCACGATCCCCTGGGCTCCCGGGACGTGGTGGCGGCCGGGCTCCAGCTGGTCCTGTGCGGCCACACCCACAAGGGCCAGGTCCTGCCCCTGGAGCGGTTTGTCCGCGTGCTGTACAGCCGGGCCGAGCTGTGGGGCTGCACCAAGCTGAAGGACACCTATGTGGTGGTCACCGCCGGGACGGGTTACTTCAGCATGCCCATGCGTCTGGGCTCCTCCTGCGAGGTGGTCTGTCTGGACCTCACACCAGGCCCATAAAAAAACGTCGTCCGTGCCATGATGCACGGACGGCGTTTTTTCAATTCTCCAGTTCGCCGGCAGCGGGCTTCTCCCGCTTTTTCAGCCCAAAGCCGCAGCTGATCGCCCCGGTGGGGCAGGAGTTCTTACACAGACCGCAGCGGATGCACTCGGTGCTGTTGGCGTTCCGGACCGGGTCCACCTGCATCTTGCACACCTTGGAGCAGATCCCGCAGTGGACACACTTGTCCTGGTCCACCTGATAGCGGTAGACCGAGGCCGGGTTAAACAGGCCGTAGATGGCCCCCAGAGGGCACATATACTTACAGAAGGGCCGGTAGATCACAATAGACAGCAGGATCACAGCGGCCAGGATAACGCCCTTCCAGGCATACAGCCAGCCGATGGCGCTTTGCAGGGTGCTGTTGGCCGCCACCAGAGGGATTCCGCCCTCCAGCATGCCCACCGGACAGAGCAGCTTGCAGAAATAGGGTGCGCCCTGTCCCATAAAGTCCACCACAAACATGGGCAGCAGGATGACAAATACCACCAGCAGCACATATTTCAGCTTTCGGAGCAGCTTATCCCCCCGAAAGGTCTGGATCTTCTTGGGAAAGGGGATCTTATGCAGCAGATCCTGGATCAGTCCGAAGGGACACAGCCAGCCGCAGACCAGCCGACCCATCAGGGCTCCGATAAAAATGAGGAAGCCGGAGACATAGGCGGCAAACTTATAGTTCCAGCTGCCGATCACCGCCTGCAAGGCCCCGATGGGACAGGAGCCCAGGGCGCCCGGGCAGGAGTAGCAGTTCATCCCCGGCACGCAGATATTTTTCAGCGGTCCCTGATAGATCTTGCCCTGCATAAAGCCCAGCAGGTAGCTGTTGGACACAAAGGCCCACAGGGCCTGGACCCCGTGGCGGGGCCACTCACCGGCCCGTTTCGTACGCTTGTCAGCCAATTCCGATACACTCCAGACAGATATTGATTGCCTTTTGCAGGACCACCGCCATCTCGCCCCGGCAGATGCCCAAAATCATCAGACCAACTCCGGCCAAAGCGAGCGCGCCCCCCGTCCAACGGGGGAGATGGTGCAGCTTCTCCCTCATCACGCCAGCCCCATGTCGGCCAGCTGATCCTCCACCACCTGGGTCCAGCCCTCCAGATTCCGGGCACCGGCGTAGGTCTTGCCCACCACGTTGCCCTCCCGGTCCACAAAGAAGGTCTCGGGCACCGCCTGCACATAGGCCATGCGCTGGTCAAACAGGTTCAGGTCGGGGATGTAAAAGTCATAGGTGGCCCCGGCCTTCTGGGCGATGGCGCCGGCCTGGTTGATGGCCTTCTGGTCCAGCTTCACATTGCTTAGGTCATTGGGGTCCTGGGGCACCACACTGTCCAGCACCACACCGATCACGTTGACGTTCCGGTCGGCCATGGCCGTTTTCAGCTGCTCCAGCTCCGGGATCTCCTTGATGCAGGGGGGGCACCAGGTGGCAAAGCAGTTCACCAGGGTCAGATCATAGTCGCCAAAGACGTCCATGGTCAGGGTCTCCATCTCAAAGTTCTCGGTTACGGACTGGGAGGCAGACTGCTGGGCGGGAGTTTGATCCTTGGTGCCGCAGCCAGTGAGGACAGTCGCGAACAGGGCTCCGGTCAGAGCCAGGGCGCCGAAGCGCTTCATCGTTGAATTCATTGTTAAATTCACTCCTTTAGGGTATTTGTGGTATTATACCACAGCTAAATGTACGTATGTTACGATTTTGTAAAGTTATACGCCCCCGGCCGATTTTTCGGCCCGGGTATGGGGATAAAAAAAGACCCGCGGCATAGCCGCGGATCTTTTTACAGAACCAGAGAGTGAAACTTACTTCAGCTCGACCTTGGCGCCGGCCTCTTCCAGCTTCTTCTTCAGCTCCTCGGCCTCCTCCTTGGAGACGCCCTCCTTCAGAGCCTTGGGGGTGCCCTCGACGGTAGCCTTGGCCTCAGCCAGACCCTGGCCGGTGACCTCGCGGACAGCCTTGATGACCTTGATCTTAGCAGCAGCATCGAAGCTGGCCAGGATCACGTCAAACTCGGTCTTCTCCTCAGCAGCAGGAGCAGCAGCGCCGCCAGCGGCGGGAGCAGCCATAGCAGCGGCGGAAACGCCGAACTCATCCTCCAGAGCGTGAACCAGCTCGGACAGCTCCAGAACGGTCAGGCCCTTGACTTCCTCAATCAGAGCAGTAATCTTCTCGCTAGCCATAATGAAAATACCTCCTAAAATGAATCGATAATTCGAATAAATTGGTGCCGATGCTTACTCGGCGGGGGCAGCCTCGGGCTCGGCAGCGGCCTCGACGAAGCCGCCCTTCTCCTCGGCAATAGCCTTCAGGACGATAGCCAGGCTGGTGACAGGGGCCAGCATGGTGCCCAGAACCTGAGCCTGCAGAACTTCCTTTGCGGGCAGCTCGGCAATAGCCAGGATCTCGTCCAGGGGCAGGATCTTGCCGTCCATGAAGCCGGCCTTGATGGCAAACTTAGCTCCATTGAACTTCTTGGCAAACTTGTTGATCACACGCATGGGAGCAATGGGGTCGCTGTGGCTGATAGCCAGGGAAGTGGTACCGTTCAGAGAATCGGATAACTCGCCCAGACCAGCACCCTCGGCGGCAAAACGGGTGAGGGTGTTCTTCACGACGGCGTACTCCACGTCGTTGGCACGGAGCTCGGCACGAAGAGCGGTATCCTCAGCCACGGTGATGCCCTTGTAATCAACCAGGACGCCACTGGCGGCGTTCTGCAGCTTATCGGTCAGCTCGGCAACGATAGCCTTCTTCGCTTCCAGGACACTTGCGTTAGGCATGTGGGATTCACCTCCAGAGAATAATAAAGCGCATAAAAAACGCTGTTTGCGTACAAAAGACGAAACAGCATGAAACAATCATTATGTTCTACACTGCATCCTCGGCAGGTCTTCCGCATAAGCAGCCTGCTGTCTTTGAACGCAAGTAGCATTATATGAAAGTTTCGCCGGAATGTCAAGTGTTTTTTCAATTTTATTTTTCTTTCCGCAAAATGACCCCCCGCCCGGACATACCGGGCGGGGGGCAGAAGGATGGAATTTCCGGAATGAATCGTAACTCAGGCCAGGGTCAGATCAGAGACGGAGAAGCCGAACATGGAGTCGTTGGCCTTCAGATCGGCGGAGAAGCGGCTCAGCTCGCTCCCGTCCTCCAGGGCGATCAGCACACCGTCCACCCGGAGGCCGCCGCCTGCCAGGTGCTCCACCCGCTCGATCCGGGTCTCAGACAGGCCCGCATCGCCCCGCTCCAGGTAATAGGAGTCGGTGCTGCTGTCGTAGCGCACCCGATCCTTCAGCGCATCGGGCAGCTGGGGCAGGCCGTTGTAGTTGGTAAAGAGAGCGGCTGCATAATCCTGCACCGTCTCACTGGGCAGGATCAGCGACTCGTCGGTCAGCTCGGCCCGGAGGTCGCACTGTCCATAGAGGCTGATCATGTAGTAAAGGCTGTTCCAGAGGAATACATCGTTGGAGTCGTCATAGGTGAGTCCCTGCTCCAGCATGCACAGAACCAGCGCGTTGATGGGAGGGATCATGCCCTCCACCGCCGTGCTCTCAGCGGGCACGGTGCCCGGGGTAAACTGGGCCGCACTGTCCTGGGGCATCAGGTCCCCTTCTCCGACTGCGTAGGTCATACCGCCCAGGGAGAAGAGCAGCACAGCAATCAAGGTCATGGAAATCAATCTTTTTTTCATGTTGGGGACCTCCTTCCCGCTTTGTGTCTTTACTATATCATGTTTCCCTGTAAACATCTTGTCTATCCCGTTACGAAAAAATGAAAATTCGGTTACAACTCCCGCAAATTATTTTCTTATTTTTCCTTATTTCTGAAAAAAGTTTTGAATTTCATCCTCCGTCCCCCGAAAACGCAAACAGGCAGGGAAGCATGCGCTTCCCTGCCTGTTTCTGTCTGAGTTAGAAGGAGTCCTCGCTGGGGACAGTTTTCTGGGACGTGTCTGCAATGGTGTTGACGGTGGCAGACAGCTCCCGGACAGAGCCGGCCTGCTCGGCGGCACCCTGCGCCAGAGCCTGTGCGCCATCGGAGACCTGGGACGCACCTTTTATCACACAACTGCCCGACAAAGGGGAGTTTATCGCTCTTTTTTGCTCAACAGGGCACAACTGACTGCTGCAAACAATCCCAGTACGATCCAGGGAGAGGCCGCACCTAAAAAGTCACCGATTATGGTTTTCTTCCATATGCGATCTCCCGTGGAGTACCGGCGTTCGGCGCGCTCACGCTGTGCCCATGCAGGGCTCTTTGCTCCTACGCCTTATGATCCAGATAGTCGGCGGCGGACAGTCCGGCCACATGGCCCTCGCCGATGGCCTTGGCGATCTGGAGGGGGGCGCCGGTGCAGTCGCCGGCGGCAAATACGCCGGGCAGGTTGGTGGCCATGGCCCGGTCCACCACCACAGCGCCCTTCTGGGTGTTCAGCTGGGGCAGCAGATCGGTGGAGGCCACCGCCTCCCGCAGGATGAACACGCCGTCGCAGGGCAGCAGCTGACCGTCAGCCAGGACGCCGGTGACCTGCTGCTCCCCCTGGATCTCCAGCTTGGCGGCCTGGACGAACTGGATGTCCTGGGCCAGATGCTCAGGGCGCTTGGGGGCTGTGTAGACCACCTGGCAGCCGATGCTCTTCAGATACTCGGCCTCCTCGGGGGCATCCTTGCTGCGTCCCACCACCACAACGGAGCGGTTCCGATACAGCATACCGTCACAGGTGGCGCAGTAGCTCACACCCTTGCCCAGCAGCCCGGGCTCGCCGGGGAGCTTGGCCTGGTGGACCACGCCGGAGGCCAGGATCAGGGCGCGGCCCTGGTACATGTCGCTGCCCACGGTGAGCATGTAGCCCTCAAACTCCATCATGGCGATGACGCGCCCGGTGACCCGCTCCACACCCGCCTCATCGGCGTGGGCCTGGAACTGGCGCAGCATCTCGCTGCCGCTCACCCCGGGCATGCCCAGGAAATTGTCGATTTTGGGGGCCTTGGCCAGGGGGCTGTCCTCCCAGCGGTTGCTCACTACCAGCACGGATTTGTTCCGTCCACGGGCCGCCAGCGCAGCTGCCAGGCCCGCCGGGCCGCCGCCCAGCACGATCACATCATAAATCATAGTGTACTTCCTTTCTGTTTCTGATCCTCCGGGTCCCGGCCCGGTTACTTGTCGTTTACTCCGCACCGAAGGCGTCCACCGCCTCCTGCACACGTTGGAAAAATTGGCAGGCGTGGTAGCCGTCCGCCGAGGCGTGAGAGATGGTCAGGGTCATGGGCAGGGTATATCTGCCCGCCTCCTGGGTATACTTTCCAAAGTCCACAATGGGGAACAGGGCCGGGTCGCCCACTGAGTGGGTGGCCATGCCGGTGTAGTCCATCCAGGGCACACAGCTGGCACAGAAGAAATTGGGGGGCTGGTCAGGACGGCCCTTCACCCCATGGCAGTCGCCGTACTCCTCCATCACCCGCAGAAACTCCTGATAAAAGGTGTCAAAGTCCCGGCTGTACCGGCACCACAGATCGCTGAAGGTGTGGTCGTCCTTGTGGAATACGGTAAAGTTGGGGTGGACCAGGTCCCAGACCCCCGGTCGGCCCTCCGGGTCCAGCATCATGCGCATCTCGTCCATCCCGTTCACCACCGTGGCGATCACGTGGATCATACAGGGGTAAAAGCGCAGCTTTCTGGCGCGGGCATACTCCACCACCCTGGTCACATCGATCCGGTTGGTAATGGAATACCCGCAGCGCACCTTCTCCCGATAGTAGGAGAAGTGCTCCCGCCGGGGCCACCGGTCCAAATCAAGTGTGTGATAACGCGGCTGTTCCATACTGTCCTCCCCTGCTCTCTCCCCATACGGGGTGTGATTTCACTGGAATTTGCTCCATTATATCAAATCTCATTTTTTCCTGCAACTGCCGTATAAAATATAATCTAATATCAAATATTATATTTAGTGATTTTTAATTTGACATATAGTTATCATAATGATATACTCTATTATACAAAAAACAGGATCTGCTGGAAAGGAGTTTCCTATGTCTCATCTTACTGCCTGCATCTCCGCATCCTCCCCCGCCCGAAGCGTCTCCCGCAAGCGGGCCAAGCGGGACCCCTATGATGGTCTGCGCCCCTGGTCCGCCATCACCCACGGTGTGGGCGCTGTGCTGGCCCTGATCGGGACCATTGCCCTGCTGCTGCGGGTCTGGCCCACAGGCAGCAGCCTGCGGATGGTCTCCTTTGCCATTTACGGCGTCTCCATGATCGGCCTGTATACCGCCTCCACCCTCTACCACTGCATCAACACCTCGGTGGCCGGACGGCTGGCCCTGCGCAAGTTCGATCACAGCTCTATTTATCTGCTCATTGCCGGCAGCTATACCCCCATCTGCCTCATCGCCCTGGGCCCCGGCAGCGGCTACACCCTGTTCGCCGAGATCTGGGCTCTGGCCATCGCCGGCGTCATCCTGTCCATCGCCTGGATCCACTGCCCCCGCTGGCTGACCAGCGCCCTCTACCTGTTCATGGGCTGGATGGCTCTCACCGCCATCGGCGCCATCTCCCGGGCCCTGCCCGCCGAGGGCATGTTTGCTCTGGTGCTGGGCGGTGTGCTCTACTCCATCGGCGGCGTGCTCTACGCTGTGAAGTGGCCCGGGCGGAACAATCCCCGCTTTGGCTGCCACGAGATCTTCCACGTGTTCATCCTCCTGGGCAGCGCCTGCCACTTCTGGCTGATGTATCAGGTGGTCACATACCTGTAAGCCTTCAAAAACCAAGCCCGATAGGCAAACCTAAAACACAGCCGTCAAGGGATGGAAACCATCTGTTTCTCCCTGAACGGCTGTGTTCTTTTTGTGTCATTGCCAATCATGCAGACCGAAAAATGGCCGCTGTACCGGTGCTCCATATAAAGTGAACCGTGATTGCTGACCAAGGTTTATACATGCAATCAGCCAAAACAGCACCCGCCCCGTTATAAACGGGGCGGGTGCTGTTTTTGATATGTCCAATGACCCGGCCTGTTCAGAGCTGCTCGGCCAGTCTGGCCCGCAGGCCGGAATAGCGCCTGGTCTGGCGGTCGTTGGCCACCATCTGGGCCACTGCGCCCTCATCGCCCACCACAATGAACAGCTCCCGGGCCCGGGTGATGGCGGTGTAGAGCACCCCCCGGGTCATCAGCATAGGGGCCCCGTCCAGGGCGGCCAGGATCACCGCCCGGTACTCATTGCCCTGGGCCTTATGTACCGTCATGGCGTAGGCAGGCTCCAGCTCGCCCAGCATGTCAGGGGAATATTCCACCAGCCGCCCGTCGAAATCCACGGTGATGGACTCCCCGTCGATGGAGAGGATGCGGCCCACATCGCCGTTGAATACTCCCATGCCGGAGTTGGTCCCCTCCGGCTCCCGCCAGAGGATGTCGTAGTTGTTCTTCACCTGCATCACCCGGTCCCCCTCCCGGAAGGTCCAGTCCCCGAAGCGGCGCTCTCCCTTCCCCTCGGCCGGGGGATTCAGGGCCGCCTGGAGGGCCTGGTTCAGGCTGGCCGTCCCGGTGCCCCGCCGACGGGTGGGGGACAGGACCTGGATCTGGTCGGGCGGGATATTCTGCCGCTGGGGCAGACGGCGGCTGCACAGGTCCACCACGGTGCTGACCACCGCCGCCGGGTCCCGGCGGCCCAGGAAGAAGAAGTCGTTGTCGTTGCGGCGCAGCTGGGGCAGCTCCCCCCGGTTGACCATGTGGGCGCAGCAGACGATGGCGCTCTGGGCGGCCTGGCGGAAGATCTCGCTCAGGGCCACACCGGGCACCGCCTGGCTGCGGATCAGATCGGAGAGCAGGGCCCCCGGCCCCACCGATGGCAGCTGGTCCGGGTCGCCCACCAGCACCAGCCGGCATTCCGGGCTCAGGGCGTCCAGCAGGGCGGCCATCAGGGGCAGGTCCACCATGGAGGCCTCGTCCACAATAACAGCGTCCGCCTTTAAGGGGTCGTCCTCCCCCCGGGCAAAGGCCAGCCGGCCGGTGGCGTTGTCATAGCCCGCCTCCAGCAGCCGGTGGATGGTGGAGGCCTCCGCCCCGCACAGCTCCCCCAGCCGCTTGGCGGCCCGCCCGGTGGGGGCGGCCAGAGCGGTCTCCAGCCCCAGAGTATCGAATAGGGCCAGCACCCCCCGCAGACAGGTGGTCTTTCCGGTGCCCGGTCCGCCGGTGAGCAGCATAAACTGGCTGGCCGCCGCGGTGGCCACCGCCTCCATCTGCTGATGATTGTAGGTGATGCCGTGCTGGCGCTGGATGCGCTTTAAGAGCTTATCCAGGTCGTCGGGGACCAGCAGCCGCTGGCTGCCCATCTCGCCCAGCCGCTGAGCCACATAGCACTCCGCGTCGTAGAGCTCGGGCAGATAGACCGCGTCCTGCCCGGCCACATGCTGGACCATCACCGCTCCCCGCTGCTCCAGCCGCGTGAGGCTCTGCTCCAGCAGCTCCCGCTCCAGGGAGAGCAGGGCCGCCGTGGCGTCCACCAACTTGCGCCGGGGCAGGAAGGTGTGTCCATTGTGGAAGCTGTTGTGGGACAGCTCAAAGAGCAGGCCGGCCTCCAGCCGCTGGGGGTCGTCCCCCTCCATCCCCAGGTCCAGGGCCAGCTGATCGGCCTGGTCAAAGGGGACCTGGAAGTCCTCGCCGATGAGGACATAGGGGTTGGAGCGCAGCACCTCCAGGGCCACGTCCCCGTAGAGCCGGTACAGCGGCACGGACAGGGTCAGAGGCAGCTGGTGCTCAGTGAGAAACTCGATGAGCCGCCGCATGCCCATCTGGGCCCGGAAGTCGCTGCTGATGCGCCGGGCCCGCTCCCGGGAGATCCCCCGCAGCTTGGTCAGCTTCTCCGGCTCCTCCTCGATGACGGTAAGGGTGTCCTCCCCGAACTCCTCGATCAGCATCCGGGCGGTGGCCTTGCCCACCCCCTTGATGGCTCCGGAGGCCAGGTAGTGGAAGATCTCCTTCAGGCCCTGGGGCAGACGGCGCTCCACCGTCTCCGCCCGGAACTGGGTCCCGTAGGTGGGGTGCTTCACCCATCCGCCCCGGACGGTGAGATATTCGCCGGGGGAGACGCCAGGCATCTCCCCCACCACGGTCATCTCCTCCCCGGCGGCGTCCAGCCGCAGGATGGTATAGCCGTTTTCCTCGTTTTGAAAAATGATGGAGTCAACGGTCCCCTCCAGGACCTCCAGCTCCTGCTGCTGCATCTTCTTCCCTCCTCGTTTCTTCCGTATCCTTCGGCGGGTACAGCCCCACCTCCGGCCACTGGGCGCACAGCCTCAGGGCCAGCGCTCTGCCCCGCGGGGTCAGGCCGGTATCCAGCACAGCCACCGGGCATCGCAGCAGCCCAAGCCCCCGCAGCCACATCAGGCCGCGCAGGATGCGCTCCAGATTCTCGCCCTCGCCCCGGACCGGGATCACCGCCCACAGTCCGGGTCCCGGTCCGGGCCACAGCAGGCGGCCCCAGAGCATCCCGCCCAGCAGGGCCAGGCCCAGGGCGGCCAGCAGGGCCACAAGCCCCTCTCCCACCAGCTTCAAGGTCCTCACCTCCGGACCATTCTATGCCGTGGCTGGGGGCTGCGCCCCTCTCAGGCGCTGAACAGATTGATGCCCACGTGGGTCAGACCCAGCATGATGCAGCCGGCGGTGAGCACACCCAGGATCACGGCGGGCAGGGCCTTTTTCAGCCGGATACCCAAAAAAGCGGCTGCCAGAGAGCCGGTCCAGGCCCCGGTGCCGGGCAGGGGGATGGCCACGAAAAGCCACAGCCCGATGTTCTGATATTTCAGTACCTTTTTCCCTTTCAGATGGGCCTTGCGCTCCAGCTTGTCCACCAGTCCGTTCAGCCTGGGAATATATTTGCGCATCATCATAAAAATACGCCGGATATATACGATGATGAAGGGGGCCGGGATGATATTGCCGATCACCGCGGCGGGAAAGGCCAGGTAATAGGGCAGGCCCAGCGCCACCCCGAAGGGCAGGCCGCCTCTCAGCTCGATAATGGGGATCATCGAAACCAGCATGGTAAACACAAATTTACCAGCGGTGGTGAGAGTCAGCCAGTCAAAAAGATCCATGATACACCTCTATGTTTCTGTGCTTATTTATCCAACAATTTTTTCAAATACCGGCCCGTGCAGCTCTCAGCACACCGGGCCGCCTCCTCCGGCGTGCCGGTGCAGACAATGCTGCCGCTGCCCTCCTGCTCCGACAGGTCAGAGCGGGCGGGCGGCTCCAGGCGGCGTCACTGCTTCAGCAGCTTTTTCAGGTACCGGCCCGTGTAGCTCTCTGCGCACTGGGCCACCTCCTCCGGTGTTCCGGTGCAGACAATGCTGCCGCCCCCGTCGCCGCCCTCGGGGCCCAGGTCGATGAGGTGGTCGGCGCTCTTGATCACGTCCAGGTTGTGCTCAATGACCACCACGGTGTTGCCCAGGTCCACCAGCTTCTGGAGCACCTCCAGCAGGCGCTGGACGTCACAGCTGTGCAGGCCGGTGGTGGGCTCATCCAGAATATAGATGGTCTTGCCGGTGGACCGCTTGGACAGCTCGGTGGCCAGCTTGACCCGCTGGGCCTCGCCGCCGGACAGGGTGGTGGAGGGCTGGCCCAGCTTGAGGTAGCCCAGGCCCACATCCATCAGGGTCTGGATCTTCTGATAGATCCTGGGCAGGTTCTCGAAGAAGCCCAGGGCCTCCTCCACCGTCATCTCCAGCACCTCGTAGATATTCTTGCCCTTGTAGCGCACCTCCAGGGTCTCCCGGTTGTAGCGCTTGCCCTTGCACACCTCGCAGGGCACATAGACGTCGGGCAGGAAGTGCATCTCGATTTTCAGCAGGCCGTCGCCGCCGCAGGCCTCGCACCGGCCCCCCCGCACGTTGAAGGAGAACCGTCCCGGGCCGTAGCCCCGGGCCTTGGCATCCTGGGTGGAGGCGAACAGCTCCCGGATATCGTTGAACAGCCCGGTATAGGTGGCCGGATTGGACCGGGGGGTGCGGCCGATGGGGCTCTGGTCGATGTCGATGACCTTGTCCAGGAACTCCTCTCCCTCGATCCGGTCATGTTTGCCCGCCCGGACCCGCACCCGGTTCAGGTCGGCCCCCAGCTTCTTGTAGAGGATCTCGTTGACCAGGGAGGATTTTCCGCTCCCCGACACACCGGTGACGCAGGTGAAGGTGCCCAGGGGAATGGTGACGTCGATGTGGCGCAGGTTGTGCTCCGCCGCCCCGATAATCTTCAGCTCATGGCCGTTCCCCTGCCGCCGATGGGCGGGGACCGGGATCTTTTTCCGCCCGGACAGGTAGTCGCCGGTGATGGAGCCGGGGGTGTTCATGACCTCCTCGGGCGTGCCGGCGGCCACGATCTCTCCCCCGTGGACCCCCGCTCCGGGGCCTACATCCACGATATAGTCGGCAGCCCGCATGGTGTCCTCGTCGTGCTCCACCACCAGCAGGGTGTTGCCCAGGTCCCGCAGGTGCTTCATGGTCTCCAGCAGCATGTCGTTGTCCCGCTGGTGCAGGCCGATGGAGGGCTCGTCCAGGATATAGAGCACCCCCATCAGGGAGGAACCGATCTGGGTGGCCAGGCGGATGCGCTGGCTCTCGCCGCCGGACAGGGTGGCCGCCGAGCGGCTGAGGGTCAGGTACTGGAGTCCCACCGACTGAAGGAAGCCCAGCCGGTTCCTGATTTCCTTCAGAATGCGCTCGGCAATCATCATCTGAGTGTCGGTCAGCTCCAGGTGGTCAATGAAGTCCAGGGCCTCATTGACGCTCTTGTGGGTAAAGGTGTCGATGTCGATGCCCCCCACGGTGACGGCCAGAGACTCCCGGCGCAGGCGGCGGCCGCCGCAGGTGGGGCAGGGGCTCTCGCTCATGCACTCCTCCAGCTCCCGCTTCATGCCGTCGCTCTGGGTCTCCCGGTAGCGGCGCTCCAGGTTGTTGCAGATGCCCTCAAAGCTCTGGCGCAGGGTACCCTGCCCTTTGGGCTGGTCGTAGTGCAGGACCAGCTCCTCCCCCTTGGTGCCGTAGAGGATCACGTCCAGCACCTCGGGCGGGAGGTCCTTGACGGGCGTATTCAGCTTAAACTTGTACTTCTTGGCCAGCGCCTCGAAGTACATCCGGGAAATGCCGTCGGATTTGATGCTGTTCCAGCCCGAGGCGGTGATGGCCCCCTCGATGATGGACAGCTCCTTGTTGGGAATGATGAGGTCCGGGTCCACCTTCAGCTGGCAGCCCAGACCGGTACAGGTGGGACAGGCGCCATAGGGGTTGTTGAAGGAGAACATCCGGGGGGTCAGCTCCTCGATGGAGACGCCGCAGTCCTCACAGGCGTAGTTCTGGGAAAACAGGATATCCCGGTCCTCCCCCACCACGTTGATCACCACCAGGCCGCCGGACAGGGTGGAGGCCACCTCCACGCTGTCGGTGAGGCGGCGGGCAATGTCCTCCCGGATGACCAGGCGGTCCACCACCACCTCGATGTCGTGCTTTTTGTTCTTCTCCAGCTTGATCTCTTCACTCAGGTCGTAGGTCAGCCCGTCCACCCGGCAGCGGACATAGCCCGATTTCCGGGCGTCCTCAAAGATCTTGGCGTGCTCACCCTTCTTCCCCCGGATCACCGGGGCCATGACCTGGATGCGGCTGCCCTCGGGCAGGGCCAGGACCTGATCGATGATCTGGTCAATGGTCTGCTGCTTGATCTCCTTGCCGCAGATGGGGCAGTGGGGCGTGCCCACCCGAGCCCACAGCAGACGCAGATAGTCATAAATTTCGGTCACCGTGCCCACGGTGGACCGGGGATTCTTGCTGGTGGTCTTTTGGTCGATGGAAATGGCCGGGCTCAGGCCGTCGATATAGTCCACATCCGGCTTCTCCATCTGGCCCAGAAACATCCGGGCGTAGGAGCTGAGGGACTCCACATACCGGCGCTGGCCCTCTGCGTAGATGGTATCAAAGGCCAGAGAGGACTTGCCCGAGCCGCTCAGGCCGGTGAGCACCACCAGCTTGTCCCTGGGGATGTCCACATTGATATTTTTCAGGTTATTGACACGGGCGCCCTTGACGCTGATGTGTGTATGCATGGGGTATCCCTCCTTCTTCACCACTCAGGCTTCTGTTGTGAGATCAGTGGTTTCGGCGCCCACCAGCTCCAGCAGGGCGGCGGGGGCCAGCTCCACCTGGAGTCCGATCTTCCCGGCGGACACCATGATGCTGTCCACGATCTCCGCTGTCTCGTGGAACACGGTGGGGTAGCTCTTTTTCATGCCGATGGGGGAACAGCCGCCCCGGATATAGCCGGTCAGGCCGTTGATCTCCTTCACTGCCACCATCTCAATGGACTTCTCCTTCACCGCCCGGGCCGCTTTTTTCAGGTCCAGGCTGTCGGCCACCGGGATGGCAAACACATAGATATTCTTGGATGCCCCCCGGGCCACCAGGGTCTTGAACACCTGCTCCGGATCCTGCCCCAGGTTTCTGGCCACGGTGACGCCGTCCACAGCCACCCCCTCCTCATGGGGATAGGCGTGGGCGGTATATGGGATCTGGTGCTGCTCCAGCACCCGCATTACATTGGTTTTTTCCTCTTTTTCCTTATGCTTTGCCACAGAATGGCCTCCTTTATCTGCTCAGCACCAGGTCCCGGATCAGGACCAGCGCCAGGATATGGACAGGATAGAAGGCGTAGCAGGCCCGGCGGATGGCCGGACTGCTGGGGCCCTGTTTTCCATTATAGAGCCAGATGGGCACCAGGGCCAGCACAGCCAGTCCCTGCTGGGGGAATGTAAAGGGCCCCACAGTCAGCTCCAGGCCCATCAGCATCTGACAGTTGATATAGTACATACCGGCCAGCTGAACGATCCAGCTGTATTTGATCTCCCGGGTCAGGTAGAAGAGGAGCACCATCAGGATCCCGCAGCCGTAATAATCCACAAAGGTAACTGTGCCCAGCAGGTAGCCCAAAATACCCGCCACCGGGATCATTCCGATGAACAGCCAGATATTTTTCCTCCTGGCCCAATCCAGCAGCCACATCATCAGCAGGGCCTCGCAGAAGGTGAACAGCACGTTTTGGTGGAAGGGCGCCAGCCAGCTGCTGCCCACCATCAGATTGAAGGGGATCTCGGTCACCAGGGCCCAGAGAAGCATCCGCTTCAGATAGGCCCCCTTGCTGCGGGTGAGGGAAAAGCCCTCAGCCAGCTGAAACGCAAAGATGGGAAAGGCCAGACGGCCGATGTTGGTCAGCCACTGGTTGCCCGGCACAATGGTCCCCCACATATGGTCGCACAGCATCAGGGCCATGGCCAGCAGCTTCAGGCTCAAGGCGTTGATACATTTTATATTTTTGAGCTCATTCATAAAAATTGGTTGATTGCATAATGAAGTTGGACACCTAAGAAAAAAATCCATAGTGA